>CAIXZV010000493.1 GCA_903924005.1 uncultured Chloroflexota bacterium
GCCGTGCTGCCGTACAGCCAGGAGCTGGCGCGCTTCCCCGCGTACCTCCAGCAGTTGGACATGGAGTCCAACGGGAAGTCCGTGCGGCTGGACGGGTCACGCGTGACGTACGCGACGGGTCCCATTGTCTGGGGCACGGCCGGCACCAACGGCCAGCACGCCTACTACCAGCTGCTCCACCAGGGCACCCACATCGTGCCCGCGGACCTCATTGGCTTCGTCAACCCCACCACGGAGATCGGTGACCACCACGACCTGCTCACCGCCAACCTATTGGCGCAGGCCGAGGCGTTTGCCTTTGGCAAGACGCGTGACGAGGTGGTTGCCGCCGGCGTTGCCCCCAACCAGGTAGAGGCGCGGGTCTTTGACGGCAACCGCCCCACATCCGTGCTGCTGGCGCCGCGCCTCACGCCGCGGGTGCTCGGCTCGCTGATCTCGCTGTACGAGCACAAGGTGTTTGTCCAGGGCGTGATCTGGGGCATCGACTCGTTTGACCAGTGGGGCGTGGAGCTGGGCAAGGTGCTGGCGACGCGGATCGCGGCAGAGCTGACGGCGCCGGTGGCGCCCGCTACCAACCTGCACGACAGCTCCACCGCCGCGCTCATCGCCCGGTTCCGCGCGGGGCGCGTTCGCGAGGACTAGGCCCGAGCGCTCGCCGTGTGGCGAGCCAGCGCCCCGTCAAGCAGCACCAGCAGCGCCGCGGCACCGAGCCGCTCAAGCGTTGTCCGGGTTGTCGTGAGGACGGCGGCTGCCTCAGGCAGCCCGTCGCCAAACACGTGCGCAACGGCGATGCCCAGGAGGGCAGCGTCAAGCACTAGCCCAAGGTCAACCAGCCGACGGTGGGCGTCGGTGTAGCCGCGCATCGCCTCGTCAGGCCGGCCTTCAAGCGCCGCGATGCCTGCGCGAACGGCGTCGCGATTTGCATCAAGACCCGGGGCGCGCTGCCGCAGCGCGTCAAACTCGGAGATCTCCACCACCGCCTGCGCAGCATCACCAAGCCAGACAAAGAGCGCTGCGGCTTGGAGTCTGGCCTGCGGCGCCCAACTCAGCCCAAGCCCGGCCATCACCTGAGCGCTTGCAGCCGCCTCGGCCATCCTGCCCCCGGCGATCTTGATGACGGCTGTCGTGTCCAGCCAGAACCCGTGGAACATCGCCTCCGGGACACCCGCGCGAAGGACTTCGAAACGCGCGACGAGATCGTCCGTGGGCTCGCCGCGGAAGGCGCGCACCGAGGCAAGGTTGTTGAGGATGACCAGTTCGTCGGCGGGCTCCATCGGGTCGTTCAGGCTCGCGGCCATGTCACGTTCGGCGTCGTCCCAGGCGCCGATGCGCGTCCGCAGATAGCCGATGTTGCCCGCGAACTGGCGGACGATGGCGGTGGCGCCAATCCTCCGCGCAAGCGCCGTGCCCTCCGCAAGTGCAGCCTCGGCCCCACGTGGATCGAGGTCGGCCAGGTTGGCTGAGAGGTTGTGGAGCGCACGCAGACGGGTGGCGTTGAGCCCGTTCGCCGCGGCGTATCGCTCTGCCGCAGCTTGTAGGGCGCGACCCTCAAAGCCACGGCCCAAGTAGGAAAGCGACGCACCTTTCGTGATCAGCGTGTCGGCGATGAGCTCGCCCAGATCAGCTGCCTCGGCGTCCACCAGCGCGGCATCCGCCAATTCGATGCTCTGCGCCGGCTCGTCCGACAGCATCAGCACGCGGGACAGCTGCGACCGGCAGTGGATGAGGGAGGGGTCAGCGCCAAGGTCCGCGTAGTCCGCAAGGGACTGCTCCAGCAGGGCTCGAGCCGCGGGGAGCTGCTTGGCGTTGGTGAGCGACTGGGCGCTGGCAGCGAGCGCACGGATCGCCCCGGGCCGGTCGCCATGCTCCAGGAGGATGCCGGCGGCCTCAGCCAGGGAGGCGGCGGCCTCAGTCATTCGACCTGCGGGCGACGCCGCAAGGCCAAACCGCTCCAGCAGATCCGCGCGGTCAAGCGGCGATGCCGCCACATCGAGCGCCCGCCGCAGCAGGTCCGCCGATTGCTCATATGAGCCGAGTGCGACCGCTCGTTCGGCAGCACCGCGCAGCGCCACGCGGGCCTGCGCCGCCAGTGCGTCCGCCTCCGGGCCCTCCGGCGCGTTCTCGCGGGCGCTGAGGTAGTGGATGGCCAGCGCGCCTGCAAGCTCGTCGGAGCCGAGCGATTCGAAGTACCGCGCCGCGGCGAGGTGGCGCTCCTTGCGGTCGCGCCGGGCGAGGGTGTTGTAGGCAACCTCGCGGATCATCGCCTGGATAAACCCATACTGGCCGCGCTCCGGCGACCGCGGGTCCGCCTCCAAGGTCAGGAGCTCGCGGCGGACAAGGGCCCGGAGGCGCGGCTCGATGACGGCCTGCTCCTGCCCGGAGACCGCGGCAAGCGCCTCCAGCGTAAACCGCTGGCCGATGACCGCAGCGTCCAGCACCAGCGAGCGGTCGATGGGGTCCAGCGCGTCCAGACGAGCGGCGATGAGCGCCGTCAGGGTCTCTGGGACGGCGAGGGCGTCGATGTCGCCAGTGGGCTTGTACGTCCGCCCGTCAAGCACCAGCCGCTTCTCGGCCACCAGCATGCGGACCGTCTCGACGGCGTACAGCGGGATCCCCTCAGCGCGCTCGATGATCCGCCGGACGGCGTCGGCTGGCAGGTCGGGCACGAGCCCGGCCAGCATCGTGCGCATCGCTGCGTCCGGCAGCGGGTCAAGCGGCAGCGCGAGGAAGCTTCGGCGTCCTGCGCCCCACTCTGGGCGGCTCACCAGCAGCTCTGGTCGCGCCATGGTCACCACCAGGATCGGCAGCGACTTGGCCCAGTCCAGCAGGTGGTCGATGAAGTCCAGCGTGCCGCTGTCGGCCCAGTGGAGGTCCTCGAAGACAAGGACCACCGTGCCGGTCAGGGCCATCCGCTCAAAGAGCACGCGCCAGCGCGCAAACAGCTCGTCTGCGGCAACAGCCGTGGTGCCGATGCCCAGCAGCGCCAAGATCGCGGGCTCCACCCATGCACGTTCGGCCGGGTCCGGGATGTGCTCCGCCAAGGCTTCCGCGACGTGCGCGCGTGTCGTCGCCTCGTCGGCGCCCTCCATCAGGCGGCAGCGCGACCGCACCATCTCGCCCAGCGCCCAGAACGCGATGCCCTGTCCGTAGGACAGGGAACGGCCGTGGTGCCACCAGACGCGCTCCACCACGCCATCGGCGTACTTCTCAAACTCCCACGCGAGGCGGCTCTTCCCGATGCCCGCGGGGCCCGTGACGGACACAAGGCGCGCCCTGCGCTCGCGGCTGGTGGCGTGGAACTGGTCCTTGAGCGTGCGCAGCTCGTCATCGCGACCGGTGAACGGCGGCTCCAGCTGCTCGGCCCGGCCATGGCGGCCGCCAACCTCGCCCACAACCCGCAGCGCCCGCCACGCCGGCACAGGGCTTGTCTTGCCCTTGAGCGCGTGCTCGCCCGCCTCCTCAAAGGCGATGGCGGCGCTGGCGGCGCGATACGTCGCCTCGCCCACAAGAACGGTGCCGGGGGCGGCGGCGCCCTGAAGGCGGCTGGCCGTGTTGACAAGGTCTCCGGCGACCATGCCCTGGCTCGTGCTGCCCAGCGTCACGGCGGCCTCGCCCGTGAGCACGGCAGCGCGGGCCTGGATCCCGTCGCCCAGGCCGCGGACAGCGTCGAGCAGCTGCAGGGCGGCGCGAACTGCGCGCTCAGCGTCATCCTCGTGCGCCGTGGGTGTGCCCCAGACAGCCATCACTGCATCGCCGATGAACTTCTCCACCGTCCCGCCGTGACGGGTGATGGTCTCGCGCGCGATGTCGAAATACCGCGTGAGCGTCTCGCGGACGTCCTCGCTGTCACGCTCCTCTGCAAAGGGCGTGAAGCCCACAAGGTCCGCGAAGAGGACACTGACCAGCCGGCGCTCGGCGACGGGTGCGGCGTGGAGCGGGTTGCGGGCGCCGTCGGCAACGATGGGCGAGGCGGCCGGGAGGCCTGCAGATGACGCAGCGGTAATCGGGGTGCCGCACTCGCCGCAGAACTTCTGGCTTGCGTCAAGGATCGCGCCACAGCTGGGACAGGCAAGCGCAAGCCGGGCTCCGCACTCGCCGCAGAACTTGCGGCCAGCGGGGTTGGCGGCGCCGCACGCTGTGCAGGTCATCCCGTCTCCACTCCCCTGTCCCGCGTCTCCTCGCTCTCCCAGCCTGCGGGCTCCGCGAGCGTAGCGGATCGGTTCACAGAACGCTCATACTGGCTGTGCAGCCGGGCTTCGGCCGCAATCTGGCCATCTGCAGGATTCTGGGCTGGCCGATTCGCGAGTGCCTCTGCTACCATTCGCCGTCGCGCCTCGGGCAGCCTACGCCCCTGCGCGTCTTTGATGACACGACCACACGAAACGGAGATCAGCCACCTTGGCCAGAACGCCCCGGAAATGGCAGGGCGCTCGCAACCCGTCCGGGCTGAAGCGCGTCCGCCAGGCCGAGCGCCGGCACGCGATCCTGCAGCCCCGTCGGTCCGCGGCGAAAACCCTTATTGCCAAGGCCGTCACCGTTGCGACGACCACCCCTGAGAGCGCAGACGTTGCTGCGACGCTGGCGGAGGCCATTTCGGCCCTCGACCGCGCCGCGAAGGTTGGCGCAATCCACCCGAACGCCGCAGCGCGCCGCAAGTCGCGCCTGGCGCTCAAGGTGAACGCCGCTGTTGCAGGCTCGTCGGTCGTGAGCGCAGGCCACGTCGCAAAGAGCACCGGCAAGGCTGCCGCGGTCAAGGCCGCGAAGGCCCGCATCGCCGCCGGCAAGGCCGTCAAGGCCAAGGGCGCGCAGACCGCCGCCGGCAAGGCGAAGGCCGCACTCTCAAAGACCACCCGTACCGAAGCACCGACGGTTGCCGTCGTGGAGGCCCCGAAGGTCGCGGCCGCCAAGGCAGCGCCGAAGGGCATTGCCAAGACCACGGCTGCGAAGGCGGCTTCTGTCGCCAAGACCGCCGCGAAGGCCGCTGCTGCCGCCCCCAAGGCTTCTGCGTCGGCCAAGGCCGCTGCATCGGTCAAGGCTGCTGCCGCGCCGAAGGCCGCCCCTGCTGCAAAGCCGGCTGCCGCCAAGGCCGCCAAGGCTGCTGCTGCACCGAAGGCCGCCAAGGCTGCTGCTGCCCCCAAGGCCGCTGCCGCACCGAAGGCCGCCAAGGCCGCGAAGGCCGCTCCGAAGACGCCGAAGGCCAAGTAGCCTTCTCACTCGCCTCACCCGCAAAGCGCCCCGGTCACCAACCGGGGCGTTTTCGATTCTCCGGGCTGCCCTGAGTCGGCCCAGACTCACTAGGCAGACCGGCGCGCAGAGTTCACGCGGCCAAGTGCCACTTCGGGCCGGGAACCACGCACCGGCACGTTCGTCCTGAGTCAGGCATGACTGACCGGCCCTGGTGGCGCCCCCGGCGGCGCACCTTGCACTCGGCCCGCCGGGGTAGCATCCTGCGGAAGACGACCGTTGTAGGGGGGCAGATGCACGCTCCGTCAGACCGACAGGCCAGCAAGACATCTGCCGCGCCCGGGCCTGTCCATGTTCTCGGACCGTTCGCCGTCACCGCGCTGGCTGCCGGCCTTTGGTGGCTTAGCGATCGCTTGGACGGCATCGGTCCGCTCGACCGCGCGACGTTCGGCTGGTTCGTCGTCATTCCCGTGTGGTTCGCCGCCCCCATCGCAGCGGGCCTTCTGTGGAGATCGCTTGATCGACATGCGACTGCCATCGCTGCTGCTGCGCTCGCGGCACTTGAAGGGGTCGCAGCCGCGGGCGGGTTCTGGGCATCGGTCGCCTTCCCTGCCTGCGAAGCGGCGCCTGTCCGCAGCCCGCTCGAGTGGATCCTGCCTTCGGTCCTGGTGGGACTCGTGGTAGGCGGCGGGCTGGCGGTGGGTGGCGTCGCATGCGCGACCCTGATGCGAGCCGGACGCAGACGATCCGCAATCATCGCCGCGGCATGGATCCAGGCCGCGGTGGTCGCCCTGATCCTGGTCCTCCTCGCTGTGCTGCTATTCACGGGCGGCTGCCAGCGGCCAGGGACGCCCTGAGTCAGCCCGGACTCACTAGGCAGACCGGCGCGCAGGGTTCACAC
>CAIXZV010000494.1 GCA_903924005.1 uncultured Chloroflexota bacterium
CCGGCGGTATTACCGGCACCGGTTGGGGCATGCATCGTCATAGTCAGCTTGTTGCTGCAATTGCTGCCCGGCGACAGCAGGGTCCCGATCATCGTCGTTCTCATTGTCGTCAGCTACGTGGCGACATGGCTTTGGACGTCTCGGTCGAGCCGATCTTGATGCCGCTGGACCCGGGCGCCCGCACGCTCCGCGACATCGACACGCCCGAGGACCTGGCGAGCTCCTAGGCTGAACCGGCCTCCTGCCCTACCGACGCCTGGTGCCGGCTGGACCGCGCGGCGCTTCCTTGCGGCCGTATTCACTCCATGTCTGGCCGCAGGGCATCGACCGGCCTAAGGCCGCGGAAGGCGTCCGCCTCAGCGCCTTTGCGCCGCGCGCGATGCATGCGGTGCATTGCTCTGTGCCGAAAGCGCTGGCCGAGGACCCCAAAGTGGTCCTGCCGGGTCGTTGCGCCGCCGCTTCCCCAGTGGGCAGCCATGGGGTGCATGCGGGCCGGGGTAACCGAAGTGGCCAGGCTCGCCCGGCCTAGCGGACCACGCGGTACCGCAGGTAGACCATCCCGCCGCTGAACACGCGGTGCTCGACCAGCTCCAGATCGGCGCTCCGCCCGGCCTGCGCGAAGTACGGGACCCCGCCGCCCACGAGCAAGGGGTAGACGCGGATCCGGTACTCGTCAATCAGGTCCAGCGCCGCAGCCTCGGCTGCCAGCGTTGCCCCGCCGATGGCGATGTCGCCCTCACCGGGCTCGGCCCGCAGCCGCGCGATCTCGTCGGCCAGGCTGCCCGACGCCAGCCGGGCGCTGCTCTGCACGCCGGACAGCGTGGTTGAGAACACCACCTTCGGCAGCGGGTTCCAGACCGCCGCCCAAGCGACCTCGTCATCGTCAAAGGGCGCGTCCGGGTCGGCGGCCTCCCAGTACTGCATCGTCTCGTACAGGCGCCGGCCCATCAGGTGGACGTCCACCCCGCGGATCTCGTCCATGACCAGCTTCCAGACCTCCGCGTCCGGCGGCGGCGCGGTGATGACGTTGCCGTCCGGCCCAGCGACGAAGCCGTCGAGCGAGATGCCCATCGAGTACGTGACGCTGCGCACGCGACGCCCTCCTGCAGTGAAGGGCTCGACGACACGGCCTCGCGCCGCCGGACGGGGGATTGACGAACGACTCTCAGAGCGCCATGATGGCGATATGAGAACGATCACCGCGCTTGAGGTTCGAGCCAAATTCGGTCAGGTGCTCGATGAGGCTGCCGCAGGCGAGCGCTTCATCGTGGAGCGCGCTGGCCAGCCGGTGGCCGCCATCGTGCCGCTTCGGGACCTGGAGCAACTGGATCCTGCGCGCGAGCGGGAACGGCGACACGCAGCGCTCAGGGAGATCGAACTCCGGCGTCCACTCGCGCCGCGGGCTTCACTGTCAGATGACGAGATCGTGGCCGAGATCCGCGCAGCCCGCGAGGAGCGGACCCAGCGGATCATCAACGCTGCGTCGGCATGACCTTCACGCACGAGCGGCCGCCGGTCGTTGTGGACGCGTCCGTCGCCGTGGCCCTGGCATTGCGCGAGCGTCAGACGGTGACCGCAGCCTGGGACCAGTGGATTGACGAGGACCGGATGCTCCTTGCCACGGCCATCGGCTGGAGCGAGATCGGCAACGCGCTGCTCCACCGCCTCCACGGGGACCCAGCGGAAGCCGCGCTTGCGGTGTGGTCCGTCCAGTGGGCAGGCCTCGAAACGGCGGACCGCGGGCCCGCCGGAGTACGGTTCGCGCTGGACCTGGCCGCTCGTCACCGGCTCTCCGTCCACGACGCCACCTACTTGTGGCTGGCTATCGACATCGATGGCGAGCTGGCCACGCTGGACGCGGATCTCGCGCGGGCGGCCGAAGCGGAGGGTGTGGCGTTGGCGCTGCCGCTCTCCTGATGCAGGCGTTTCTGCTCGCGTTTGGCGTGATCTTCCTGGCGGAGCTTGGCGACAAGAGCCAGCTCATGGCCCTCGCCTTCGCCGCCCGCTATCGGGCGTGGACGGTCATCGTCGCCGTGTCCATCGCAACGCTCATCGTCCACGCGGGCTCCGTGCTCCTGGGCTCGGCGTTTGCGCTGGCCATACCCACGCAGGCGATCCAGATCGTGGCCGGCCTGGCGTTCTTCGCCTTTGCGGCCTGGACAATGCGGGGCGATTCGCTGAACGAGGGCGAGGAGGACCGCGCCGCCAAGTCCGGCCGATGGGCGCTGGTCACCATCGGCACAGCGTTCTTCCTGGCTGAGTTGGGCGACAAGACGATGCTGGCGACCATCACGCTGGCCACCACGGAGGAGCCGATCGGCACCTGGCTTGGATCAACGGTGGGGATGGTGGTGGCCGATGTCCTCGCCATCGCCATCGGCGCAATCCTGGGCACGCGGATGCCGGAGCGTGCGATCAAGGTGTTCGCGTCCGCAGCGTTCGTGGTTTTTGGGGTGATCCTGATCATCGAGGCGCTGCACCTGGTGTAGCGCTCTGGACGCGTCGTTCGGCCGTCCAGCGGGTCAACGGTTCCGCGCCGCGACATTTCACCCGTCTGACGGGGCCAAGGTTCCGTGGCCGGGCGGTTTCGCGGCACAGACCGTGCATGGCGCGGGTGGACTGTTCCGTGACGCAACCGTTCACCCCTCGGGCGGTTGGGCGTTACGCTGGCCGTCCACGGCCGCAACCACAGGCAGGAGCCCCCGATGACCAGCGTCCACCTGCTCCACGCCGGCTATACGCACGGCGGCGTCGGCTCGTCCATCGCCCTGGTCCGCGACAGCGACGCGCTCATCGTTGTGGACCCGGGCATGGTGAAGTCACGCAACCTGATCCTGGATCCGCTGGTGGCGCTTGGCGTTGCGCCTGAGGCGGTCACCCACGTCTTCCTCAGCCACCACCACCCGGACCACACCATCAACATCGCGCTGTTCCCAAACGCCGAGGTGGTGGACTTTTGGGCCCGCTACATCGGCGACCAGTGGCTGGACCACGATGGCGACGGCTATCGTCTGGCACCGCACGCGCAGCTCTGGGTGACCCCCGGGCACACGGGCGAGGACGCCTCGCTCATCGTGGAGGCGGACGACGCGGTCTACGCCATGACGCACGCGTGGTGGCACCAGGACATGAGCCCCGAGATTGACCCGCTGGGCGACGATCAGGCGGCCATCGAGGTGTCGCGCGCGCGCATCCTCGCGGCGGCCGACATCGTCATCCCTGGTCACGGCGGCCCGTTCCGCGTCCCGGGCCGTTAGGGGTCAGCTCCCGGTACTCCTGTCCCGGGGCCGCAACCGGGGTGCTGCACTATGCTCACCGGGATGCGCGGTCCTGTGGCGCTCATTGGCGCCGGTGAGTTTCTGGACCAGATGGCCGAGTTTGATCGCGGCCTGCTGGTGGCAACCGGTCGTTCCCGGCCGCGTGTCGTGATCCTGCCCACCGCATCGGCCCTTGACGGTGAAGTGGTCTTCCAGGGTTGGGCGGACCGCGGCGTTGAGCACTTCTCGCGCCTTGGCGCCGAAGTGGAGCCGGTGCTGGTGCGGACGTCGGTGGAGGGCTTCGGGCCTGCGGCCATCCAGGCGATTGGCGAGGCGGACCTCGTCTACATGTCGGGCGGCAGCCCCCGCCATCTGCTCAAGGTGCTCACGGAGTCACCGCTGGGCGAGGCGCTCCGCACGGCCAACGAGCGCGGCGCGGTCATTGCCGGCTGCTCGGCGGGCGCCATGGCTATGGTTGGACGGCTGATGGACTTCCGCATGCTGCCGAAACTGCGGATGCCGGTCCCGTTTCCGGTGCGCTGGCGGGCTGGCCTGGGGCTGGTGGCGGATGTCGCTGTCCTGCCGCACTACGACGCCTTCCCGGAGCCCCTTTCAGCGGCGTTTGCGCTGCAGTCACCGCGTGGTGGCGTGGTCCTGGGGATCGATGAGGACACAGCGGTTGTTGGCCGCAGCGGTGCGTGGCAGGTGTTTGGCCGGGGGCGGGTCACCGTTTGGCGCGGCCGCCACCGCGAGCGATACCGCAAGGGCGAGGCGTTCCCGCTCTAGTCCCGTGGCGCTCGTCCCGCGGGCAGCCGCGCCCAGGTTCAGTCTGGCTTGATTGAGCGGAAGCAGTCTGAGCAGTACACCGGCTTGTCGGAGCGCGGCCTGAACGGCACCTGCGCCTGATTGCCGCAGCCGGTGCAGATGACCACGAAGTACTCTCGATTGGCGCCGGACGAGCGCTCGTATCCTCGTGGAGCGCCGGGTGGAGCGCCGGGTGGAGCGCCGGGTGGAGCACCGGTGCCCGTCGCGCTGTTGCTGGCGTGGACGCCATCGCGCGTTGTCCGCCGGAACGCGCGACAGGACGTGCAGCGCTTGGGCTCGGATCCGAAGCCCTTGCCCGAGTAGTACTCCTGATCTGCGGCCGAGTGGATGAAGTCAACCCCGCAGTCCACGCAGACAAGCACACGATCGTCGTAGATCACGGACGTCCCTTCCCCTGGGAGCGGCTTCCGGCTCGCCACGGTGCGACGGGTGTGGACCGGCAGGCGAGGACGCCGACGGGCAATCAATACCGCCGTCCGCGTGCCGCGCAGAACGACATCCGGCGCACCGCTGGATGCTGGCCTCAGCCTATCGGCGCGAGGCCTCGTGAGGCATAAACGCTACGTTGCAGTCTTAGGGCCTGGCAGGACCGGTATCGGCGCGTCGCGACATCCGCCCCGGGGGGCCAAACCGGCAAAGTCGTGCCAATCGACCTGTCACAATGGGCATCGAGACTCGACACTGCGAGCCGGGAGCAATGGGGGCGCCTGGTCCGCAACCGGGTCCCGGGAGCAACTGGTCTGGGTGCTCGCGTTTCGAGAGAATCGCGGTGGCAGTTCAGGGTCGGCTGCTCGTGGGGCCCGGTCGGTATGCGCACCAACCGCGCATGCGCATGAAGCGTGGAGGCATAGACAACGGTGCTCCGGCTGCTGCACACCGCTGACGTGCATCTGGGCGCGCGCCACGCTGACATGGGAGAGGCTGCCGCCATGCAGCGCGAGCGGCAGTTCGCCGCCTTCAAGGCCAGCATCAACCTTGCCCTTGCGGAGCGCGTGGACCTGGTGCTGGTTGCCGGGGACTTGTTTGACTCCAACGTTCAGCCGCGGCGCTCTGTGGATCGGGTTGCCGCGGAGTTGGCGCGTCTCGTGGAGGCCCGGATCCGCGCGGTGCTGATCCCGGGCACCCATGACGTGTACGACCGCGCGTCTGTCTACCGTGCGTACGACCTGCCGGCGATGGCGGGCAGCGGTGGCCCAACCGGCCTCATCACCCTGCTCACGCCGGAGCGATCGTGGGTCCACATCGATGCTCTCGACACGGTTGTGCATGGTCCGGTCTTCGCCACCAAGCGCGCGCCGTACAGCCCGTTGCGAGATCTGCCCGGGGCAATCGCCGCCTCACCCGGGGCAAACTGGCGCATCGGTCTCCTGCACGCCACGGTTGCCATCCCTGGCAAGGTGGAGCAGGACGAGGTCATCGTCACCACCAGCGAAATCGCCGGGAGCGGGCTGGACTATCTTGCGCTCGGCCACTGGCACTCGGCCCAGAGCGCTAAAGCCGGCACCGTCACCTTTGCCTACTCTGGCGCGCCAGAGCCAGTTGCGGTGGACCAGGACCGCGCCGGCAAGGTGCTGCTGGTCACCCTTGACGAGCGAGACGGGCGCCGCACCGTGGACGTCGCTGAGCGCACGGTTGGGCGGACACGGTTTGAGAAACTGGACATTGACGCCGCAACGGTCGCCTCGCAGCCGGACCTTGTGGCAAAGCTGGCCGCACGGGCGGACGGGGATCTGGTGCTGGACGTGCGCCTGACCGGTATCCGCTCAGACGAGCTGGATCTGGAGTTCGGCGAGATCGAGATGGCGCTGCGGCCGTCGTTCCTGCGCCTGCGGCTCCGAGACGCAAGCATGGCCGCCGCTGTGGTGGGCGTCATGCCGCCGCCGGAGACGGTGGCCGGTGCGTTCCTGCGCGATCTTGATGGGCGGATCACGGCGCTGGACTCGGCGGGGCAGGGTGAAACCGCGGCCGCCGCTGAGCTCCGCGACGCGCTCCGGCTGGGACGCCTGCTGCTTGCGGGACACGAGGTGACGCTGTGAGGATCTCGTCAATCCGGCTGCGGAACCTGCGACGCCACGACGATCTGACCGTGGATCTGGCGCCGGGGCTCACCGTCGTTCGCGGACCAAACGAGTCGGGCAAATCCACGCTCCAGCGTGCAATCGAGCTGGCCCTGACACGCAAGGTGACCGCGTCAGGCATCGAGATGGACAGCTGGGTGCGCTGGGAGGCGGGCGCGGGCGAGCGCCCCGAGATTGGCATGGCGTTCACCTGGGTTGATGAGGACGGCGCCACCCACGAGGGGCGTTTGGAGAAGTGGTTCCTGGGCTCCAAGGGCCTGGTCCGGCTGGAGCTGGACGACACCGCAATCACGGATCCCGCACGCGCAGACGAGGAGTTGGCCGCCCTGTCGGGCATCCCCAGCGAGAAGTTCTTTGGCGCCACGGCATCTGTCCGCCACAACGAGCTTGACGGGCTGGACGCCACAGAGACCACCCTGAGAGACCGGCTCCAGACCTCCATCAGCGGCGCGGATGAGGGGTCGGGCAAGGCCAAGACCAAGTTGACTGACGCGCTCCGAAAGCTGCGCCAGGCTGGCGCGAAGAACCCGGGTCGGCTCAAGATGGCGGAAGACGCCGTCCAAGCTGCAGAGTTGACCGTGCAGAGCGGCGAGACGTCGCTGGTTCGGCTTGAGGCAGATCGGGACACGCTGGGGGTTGCTCGCGACAAGCGGGCGGCAGCCGAGGCGCAGCTGGCTGAGGAGTCCGCGCTGCTGGAGCGGGCGCGCCAAGCCGAGCGGCTCATCGCAGACCGCGAGGCGGCACGCGTCAAATTTGAGCGGTACGAGACGGCCGCGTCGGCAGTCACGGAACTCGCCGAGTTGCGGGCCACCCCGCCTCGCACCGGCGGGCAGTCGCTGCCGGCATTCCGGACGCGGGTTGGCCAGATCAGCGAAGCCGACATGAAGGTGGCCACGCTCACGCGGTTGCTGGATGCGGCTATGCAGGAGCCGCCTGCCGCGGCGCCCATGCGCCGGAGCCGGCTGGACATCGTTGGGGCGCTGGTGGTGCTGGCGGGTCTTGCCGCGGCCGCTGTGGGCGGCGCCGGGATGGCGGGCGTCTTCGGGCCAACCATGGCGGCCTCCGACACGCCCACCACGCTGATCCTGGTTGGCGTCGCTGCCACCATCGGCGGTCTTGCGCTTGGCGTTGCCGGGACGTTTGGGAGCGCCCGGGCCCGTGATGCAGAGCGCGCTGAGATTGAGAAGGCAACCCGCCGGACGTGGGACCGGGATCGTCTCAGGGCGGAACTCCTCCCCGCACGCTCAGAACTCAATGCCGTACTGGCTTCCAGTGGGCATCCGGATTTGGAGTCGGCGCAGGCCGCGCTGGCTGACGCCGAGCAGCGGACCGAGACAATCGCCTCGCTTGAGGCGCGTCTGGGCGGGCTGCTTGCGGGCGAGCCACCCGGCGAAGTTGTGGCGCAGCGGAACGCCCTGGCCCTTGAGATGGCGCAAAAGGACGCGGCGCTGGAGGCACTCGGCCCCGTCGCCCGTGACGCCAGAGCCAGAGAGCGCTACGAGACGTCGGTGGTTCAGGCGCGTCAGGCCGCAGAGCAGGCGCGTGACGAAGAGGCCAACGCCCGCGCCCGCGTTGACCAGAACAAGGTGGACGCAGAAGAGGTTGCGGCGCAGGCCGAGCGGCTTGGCACGTGGCGCGACGAGCTGGACGCGCTGCAGCGCCGGGAGCGCGTGTACGCCCTTGCGTTGGACGCCATCAACCGGGCGGAGGCCGCCACCATGGCCCGGGCCACGGTGTTCCTCCAGTCGCGCATGGCGGGCGACATCGATGCGGTCACGGCGGGTCGCTACAAGCGCGTCCGGATTGACGACACCAACCTCGGCATCGAGGTCTTTGCCCCGGAGCGCGGCGATTGGGTGAAGGCGCAGTCGCTCTCGCAGGGCACCGTTGACGTGGTGTACCTTGCGGCGCGTCTTGGACTGGTCCGGCTGATCACGGGCAACCGCCGTCCGCCGCTAATCCTGGACGACCCGTTTGTGACCCTTGATGACCAGCGCGGACCGCGGGCGCTGGAGTTGCTGCGCAGCATCTCGGCTGACTTCCAGGTGATCTACCTCACCACGTCGGACCGTTATGACGCCATTGCGGACAAGGTGATCACGTTGGCGGGGCCTACGGCCGTTGATGCTGGCGCCTGACCTTGGGCCGGGCAATGCGGTCATCGTGCTGGGGCTGCTCTCCGCGCTAACGTGGGGTGCCGGGGACTTTGCGGGCGGGCTCATGGCGCGCCGCGTCCCGCTGCTTGGCGTGGTCGCGGTGGCGCAGGCTGCCGGCATGATTGCCGCTTTGCTGTGCGCAATCCTGCGAGGTGAACCGGTGCCGCAGGGGCGAGATCTCGCCATCGCCTTCGCCGCCGGCTGCTGTGGCGTCGTAGGGATGACCTCCCTGTATCGCGGGCTGGCCGTCGGGCGGATGGGCGTGGTGGCGCCGCTCACGGGCGTGCTGGCTGCGGTGATCCCGGTCTGTGTTGGGTTTCTGCGTGACGGCGTCCCGCACGCGGCCACGGTGGTGGGGATCGTGGTTGCGCTGGCGGCGGTGGTGCTGGTGACACGGTCTCCGGGTCACGATGACCGGCCCACCGGGGCGAAGTGGGGGCTCCTGGCCGGCACGGCAATCGGTCTGTTCAACGTCACCATCGGCAACCTGTCATCGGCTGGGGCGTTTGGCCCGCTGGTCGTCGTGCGGCTTGTCCAGGCGGTGGTGCTGGTTGGGCTGATTGTGGTGTGGCGGCAGCCGTGGCGCATGCAACGCGCCGACGTCGGGAAGCTTGCGGGCGTCGGTCTTCTGGATATGGCTGGCAACGCGTCGTTCATCTTTGCTGCTCAGACGGGTGCCCTTGCCGTGGCCTCCGTGCTCTCATCGCTCTACCCTGTTACCACGGTGGTGCTGGCGATTGCGGTCCTGCGCGAGCGGCTGACGCGGAGCCACATCATCGGAATCGCGCTGACCGCCGCCGCAATCGTGTTGATCTCGCTGGGCACCGCCGCCGTTTGATCACCAGACATCCAGACTCCCCCACACGCAGGAGCACCCATGGCCGAGACGCCCGCGCACTCGATTGAGCCCGTCTGGTTTGTCCAGGCAACCTACGCCCCCGATGCCGCCGAGACCCGCGTGCCGTTTCGCGCCCGACACCTCGCCCGCGCTGCGGAGCTGAAGGCGGCGGGCGTCATCGTTGAGGTGGGGGCGTTTGCCGACGTGTCGGCGTCCGTGCTGCTGATCCGCGCCGCCACAGAGCAGGAGGCGCTCGACATCTGCCGCGGCGACGTCTACATGCAGAATGGCGTGTGGGTGGAGTTGCGGGCCAAGCCGTTTGGGCGGATCCGGCTCGACGCCGAGGGCTGAGGCCGGGCCGGCACCCGTCGGGCGGCGGACGCCTCAGCCGCTAGCGGATCCGGTCCCCAAAGACCTCGCGTGCAGCCGCCTCGTTGACGCCGGAGGAGCCGCGCCACGAGAACATTGGGTACGCCCAGTCGTTCTTCGAGGGCTTCGGCGGCGGCTGCCGCTTCATGATCGGCACCCAGGTCTCCAGCAAGCCGGGGCAGTCAGGCGTCGCAAGGATGCCGGCCAGCGCAAGGACCTCCAGCAGGACGCGGCGCTCGTCCTTGGTGGACGGCAGCAGTGGCGCAATTGCCCGCTCAAGATCCGCGGGCCGCGCGTCGGGCGACGCGCCTCGGGCGGTATCGAGCACCCGGTTGAGGATGTCCACGTCACGCGCGGTCTCAACCGGTCGCGCGCTGCGGGCAAAGACGTCAAGGTCCAGCCAGGCGTAGATGGGGCTGCCGTGCCGGACGCCGCCCCACTTGTGGCGCTCAAAGCTGAGCACGGAGAGGTCCTCGGAACGGTCCGTGCCGTACAGGCCGCACACACCGCACGCCGCAGCTCCGGGCCACAGCGCGAACGCGTGCGGCGCCAAGTGGCGGACGGTCGCGATGCTGCCCAGCGCCGAACGGGCCGCGAGCTGCCGGGAGCCCAGGCTTCCGACAAACGCAGACGCGGCTTCCGCCAGGGTCACTCGGTCCGCCGCCGCGCACCCCCGCGCCACCCACTCGTCGTGGGTTCCGCCAAGCGGTTCGTACATGTAGCCCGCCGCTTGGGCGTAGGCCAAGTCGACAGGGTCGGCGGTCCGATCCCGCTCCCGCTTCCAGCCGGCCGACGTCCAGAAGGTGTTGAACAGGATCGTTCGGGCGCGGGCGTCTTCGCTGATGGGTTCAGCCATGTGGCCAAGTGTGCCGCACGTCGGCACCCGTCCGGCGGCGGCCCGCGCGCGAACAGAGAGGCATGACCCGCACCGCCATCGTCTGGTTTCGACGCGACCTCCGCGTCCACGATCATCCCGCGCTCACCGCCGCCATTGCCGCGGCCGATGTGGTGATCCCGGTGTTTGTGTTTGACGAGGCGCTCCTGCACGGCAGGTGGCCCTCGCCAAACCGCGTCTGGTTTATGCGCGAGAGCGTGGCGGCGCTGTCGGGCGAACTGGCGGTGCGCGGCGCCGGCCTCCGCATCCTGCGCGGCAAACCCGCCGAGCTCATTCCGCATCTGGCAGCTGAAACCGGCGGCGCGGATGTGTTTGTCAGCCGCGACGCCACACCCTACGGGCGCCGCCGTGACCAGGCCGTGGCGGCGGCGCTGGCTGCAGGCGGCATCGGCTTCCACGCACGGACCGGTCTGTACGTCCACGAGCCCGACGCGCTTGCCACCAAGGACGGCCGCCCCCACAGCGTGTTCGGCGCGTTCAAGCGCGCGTGGGACGCCGCCCCGCGCCGGGTGCTGCTCCCCGCGCCTGCCACGATCCCGGGCGACGGCCACCCTGCCGACCCCCTCCCCGAGGTGGGTGCGCCAACCGCGGACCAAGCCCGCATGCCGACACCGGGCGAACGGGCGGCGCGCGCACGCCTGGCCACATGGGCCGCCACGCCTGTGGCCGACTACGCCACCAGCCGTGATCGCATGGACCTCGAGGGCACGTCGCGCCTGAGTCAGGATCTGCGCTTTGGGCTGCTCTCGCCGCTGGAAGTTGTGTCGAAGGCGGAGGGCGACGGCGACGGCCGCCGCGTCTTCGTCTCCGAGGTAGCCTGGCGCGAGTTCTACGCTCACGTCATGTGGCACCACCCGCGGGTTGCGTCGGAGGCATACCAGCGCGCCTTCCGTGACCTCCCCGTCCGCGAGGACCCGGCCGCGCTCCGGGCGTGGCAGGAGGGCCGGACCGGCTATCCCGTGGTGGACGCCGCGATGCGCCAATTGGCGGCCACGGGGTTCATGCACAACCGGGCCCGCATGATTGCCGCAAGCTTCCTTACCAAACACCTGCTGCTGGACCGACGCCTTGGCGAGGCGCACTTCATGGCGCACCTGACCGATGGCGACCTCGCCTCAAACAACGGCGGCTGGCAGTGGACCGCCTCAACCGGCACGGACGCGCAGCCGTACTTCCGCGTGTTCAACCCCCGTGCTCCAGGGCCAGCGCCACGACCCCCAGGGCGACTATGTGCGCCGCTGGGTCCCCGAGCTGCGCGGCGTCTCGACCAACCGGATCCACGATCCGTGGCTTTTGTCGGCGGCCGAGCAGGCGCAAGCCGGCTGTCGGATCGGCATCGACTATCCAGTGCCCATTGTGGACCACGCGGTGGCGCGGGCCAAAGCGCTCGCCGTATATGGCGAGGCAAAGGCGCGCACGACCGGCTAGGGCGCGCCGATGAGGCGGCTCAGGGGGCGACGGTCGGCGAGGCCGTGATGTCCGGCGTCGGCGTCGGCGTGGGTTCGACGGTTGGCGTCGGCGTCGGCGTGTCGGTCCCTGAGGGTGCCGCGGTGGGCTTCGGGGTGGCCTTTGGTGTGGGCGTCGGCAGGCCGCAGGTGGTTGCGTTTGACGGCTTCTTTGTTGAGCCGGAGCCAGCCGCCGGCATCGTCGCAAACCCGGTTGGCGCCCTTCCAGCAGCCGGGAAGAGCCGCGAGGCCATCTCGCGGATGGCTGGCACGTCTGGCAGCTGGATGGAGCCGCGCTTGTCGTAGCCGGGCTTCACAAGCGGGTGGCCGATGACCACGCGATACGTGGATGTCCGCTGCACCTTGGACGCCACGTCGATCCAGTCCGCAATAAACGATGGCGTGATGTTGGTCCGCATCATCCCGCCAAGCGACGTGAGGAGCGCCCCGGGATCATTGAGGAACCCTCCGCCAAGCAGCCGGTCGCGCAGCGCGGCAATGAGCTCCTGCTGGCGGGCGGCGCGGGTGAAGTCGCTTTCGCCCGCGGCATGGCGGATGCGCGCATAGGCGAGCGCCTGCTGGCCGTTCATGTGGTACCAGCCGGTGGCGATGCCGAAGCCGTTCATGCCGTACTCGTCGTACGTTGGGTCGCAGAAGGCATCGTTGACCTTGATGTTGATGCCGCCCACGGAGTCCACAACGGCAACGAAGCCGCCGAGGCTCACTTCGGCCCACATGTCGATCTTGAGGCCAAGCAGCGTGCCGAGGGCCGCGGCCAGCACGGACTCGCCGCTCTTGGAGCCCGGGAACTCCTTGGGGTGCCAGTTGGCGTACGAGACGAGACTGTTGATCTTGCCCCGGTAGAGACGGCCATCCGGCAGGGGCACATCCACGGTGTCGCGGGCAACCGAGGCCATGGAGATCATCCCACCCACCGGGTCCAGCGACGCCACGATCATGGAGTCCGTGAGCCAGGTGCTGCGGCCAACGCCCGCGTCCACGCCGATGAGCAGGACGTTGATGCGGCCTTCGCCCGTGCCGGGGGTGGGGCTGGGGCTGGGTGCGCCGCTGTCGCTTGGGCTTGCGCTTGGGCTGGGCGTGGGCGTGGCCAGACCGAAGTTGGGGTCATCTGAGGCGACGGGCGGCGCGGTCTCCGTGGGGACCCACGCGCTGCCCGAGTCGGCCGGCTGGAAGATCTCCAGCGCCGCGCTGCGGGCGTCCAGCGTCAGGGCGCCAGCCACCAGCTGCGGCCCCGCGATGATCGCCACGGCGACCACCGCCGCGACGAGCGTTGTGGCGGTGCGGCGCAGCGGCGCGATCCGGCGCACGGCGCCTAGCGCAACGAGACGCCAGACGAGCAGCACGGCCTGGAGGACAAACAGCACGGCAAGGATTGCGGGGTCGATGAGCCGCGCCGCGACGGACGTGGGGCCCTCGGC
>CAIXZV010000495.1 GCA_903924005.1 uncultured Chloroflexota bacterium
GACCCGGAAGAAGTGCTCCGCGCGATGGGCCCCGAGGTGGTGCTGGACTTTGACGCGCCGCTGTACACCGTGGACGACGCCGAAGCCGCCATCGCCCGCCTCAGCCCCATCCCGTACAACGCCGAGCAGGAAGTCGCCCCGGGCGTTCACATCACGCTGCTCGATGCAGGCCACATCCTGGGCTCGGCCATCGTGCGCATGCGGCTCGCCCGCTCCACGGGTGGTCGCGACGCGCTCATCGTCTTCTCGGGCGATCTTGGCCGGCCCGGCACCCCCATCCTGCGCGACCCGACGGCCGTGAGCGAGGCCGACTTCGTTGTCTGCGAGTCCACCTATGGCGGACGCGAGCACGAGGCGGCCGATGTGGCCGTGGAGAAGCTGGCCGCCACCGTACGCGAGGTGGCCCAGAAGCGGGGCACGCTGCTCATCCCGAGCTTCGCCATCGGGCGCACGCAGGAGATCGTCTGGGAGCTCCACCGGCTCGTTGATGCCGGGCGGATCCCGCAGCTCCCGCTGTACCTGGACTCGCCGATGGCCAGCCACGCATCCGACATCTACCGCGCCCATCCCGAGGCGTACGACGAGGAGACACGAGCCCTGCTGGCGGCCCACGAGTCTCCGCTGGACTACCCGGGTCAGCACGTGGTCCAGACCGTTCAGGAATCCGAGAAGATCGAGCGCACGGCTGGGCCGCTCATCGTCATCGCGTCAAACGGCATGCTTACCGGCGGCCGAAGCGTGGGCCATGCGGAGCAGATGCTTGACGATCCGTCGGCCACGGTGCTCTTTGTGGGCTACCAGGGCGAGGGCACGCTGGGCGGCCATCTTGTCCGCGGCGCCACAACAGCGCGGATCAACGGGCGCGAGATGCCCGTCCGGGCCACGGTCCGCTCGCTGGACGGGTTCTCCGCCCATTCGGATGAGCCGGAACTGTTGGGCTGGATCGGCAACTTCGTGGCGGGCCGCAAGCCGGGCGACCCGGGCGTGCCGTCGCACGTGTACCTGGTGCACGGCGATCCGCCCGCGCAGGCCGCTCTTGCGCCAAAGGTTGCGGCGCTGGGTCTCAACGTGGATGTCCCGGCGTGGGACCAGACGGTGTCGCTGGACTGAGGCTCGCCACGGCACGCGGCGCCGGTAGGATCACCGGATGCCGCTGCTGCTGCTCAAGCTGACGCTCACGCCAATCCTCATTGGCGGAGCGAGTCTGGCCGCGCGCCGGTGGGGGCCGACGATCGGTGGCTGGATCGTGGGGCTGCCGCTGACGTCTGGGCCCGTGCTGCTGTTCATCGCGCTGGAGCACGGGCCATCGTTTGCGGCCACCACCTCGGTGGGGACGCTGCTGGGCATTGCCGCAATCGCCGGGTATTGCGTTGGGTTTATCGCGGCCAGCCCGCGCGGTCCCGCCGTTGCGTTCGCCGCCGCGTCCGTGTCGTATGTCGCCACCGGCCTCGTGGGACAACTGCTGGCGGGCTGGCCGTTTCTGGCGCTCGTGGCGCTTTCTTCCGGGGCCATCGTGGTCGCGTTTCTGCGCCTCCCGGCGACAAGTGGCCGCCGCTCAACCACACCGCACCCGGTCTGGGACCTCCCCGCGCGGATGGTCGTGGGCACGGCGCTGGTGCTGGGCCTGACCTCGCTCGCCCCGCTGCTCGGGCCCACCGCAAGCGGCATCGCCACCACGTTCCCCGTGTACGTCTCGGTGCTCTCGATCTTCGCGTTCCTCCACGATGGCCGAGCCGCCGCGTTGGGTGTGCTCCGGGGGCTGCTCGTCGGGCTCTTCGGCACCATCGGCTTCTACATCGCGGTCCACACCCTGGTGGAGTCGGCCGGCATCGGCCCGGCGTTTGCGGCCGCGGTGGCGACATCGCTGGCGGTCTCGGGTCTGGCGCTCCGCCAGGCCGGCACGGGCTCCGGCAAGCAGGCCGAGGCGGCCCTCGAGCTCGAGTCGGCCTGACCACCGTCCTGCCCGCAACAGGCCGGAAGCCCATTCACAGCCCGGCCGCGGCAGGCGCACGGTGAGCACACCGAGACCCGGTCGCCGGCACGGCGCGCCCGGGCCCTGACCCGTTGCTGCGCCACCAGCTCACCGGAGATCCGGGCATGACGACCGCCATCGGCGTAAACCTTCGTGGCCGATCCTTCCTCGCCCTGCGCGATTTCACTCGTGACGACATCGAGTACCTGCTCGACCTGTCGGCCCGCCTCAAGCTTGAGAAGCGGGAGCATCGCGAGCAGCGGCGTCTCGCCGGCAAGAACATCGCGCTGATCTTCGAGAAGGACTCGACGCGAACGCGCATCGGCTTCGAAGTGGCCGCCTACGACCAGGGCGCCCACGTCACGTACATGGGGCCGTCGGGCAGCCACGTGGGCAAGAAGGAGTCCGTGCGCGACACCGCGCGGGTGCTGGGCCGCGTCTACGACGCCATCGAGTTCCGTGGCTTCCACCAGACCGATGTGGAGGTGCTGGCCCGCGAGTCCGGCGTGCCCGTATACAACGGCCTCACCGACGAAGACCACCCCACGCAGGTGCTGGCCGATCTGCTGACGATCCGCGAGCACGTGGCCAAGCCGCTGGCCGATGTGGCGATTGCCTATGTGGGCGACGCGCACAGCAACATGGGCGACGAACTGCTCATCGGCTGCGCCCTCATGGGCATGGAGCTGCGGGTTGTGGCGCCGGTGCCGGTGTGGCCGCGCCCGGATTTCCTGAAAGTGGCCCTGGACATCGCGGAGCTTTCGGGCGCGCGCATCCGCGTCACGGACGATCTCGCGTCCGGCGTCCACGGCGCGGACGTGGTGTACACGGACGTCTGGGTGTCGATGGGCGAGCCCGAGGCCGTCTGGGACGAGCGCGTGGCGCTGCTGCGGCCGTATCAGGTGACCGACGCTGTCATGGGGATGACCGGTAATCCTGCCGCCAAGTTCATGCACTGCCTGCCGGCGTTCCACAACCAGGACACCGAGGTGGGCGCCAAGATGTTTGAGCGCTACGGTCTTCCGGCGATGGAGGTCACGGACGAGGTCTTCGAATCGCCCGCGTCGATTGTTTTTGACCAGGCCGAAAACCGGATGCACACGATCAAGGCGGTGCTGGTGGCGACGCTGGCCGGGAAACGCTGATGCGCGTCGTGGCCGCACTGGGCGGCAACGCACTGCTTCGGCGCGGTCAGCCGATGACGGCCGAGAACCAGCGGGCCAACGTGGCCGTGGCGGCCAGGGCGCTCGCGCCGATTGCGCTTGCGCACGACCTGATCCTCACCCACGGCAACGGGCCGCAGGTGGGGCTCCTGGCGCTCCAGAACAACGCCTACCGGCCGGACGAGACGTACCCGCTCGACATCTTGGACGCCGAGACCGAGGGGATGATTGGCTACCTGCTTGAGCAGGAGCTGGGCAACCTGCTGCCGCTGGATCGGCATCTCGCCACGCTGCTCACGCAGATCCGCGTGGACCCGCATGACCCGGCGTTTGCGAACCCAACCAAGCCCATTGGCCCCATCTACAGCCGCGAGACGGCCGATCGCCTGGCGGCGGAGAAGGGCTGGCGGATGGCGCCCGACGGCACATCGTTTCGACGGGTTGTCCCTTCGCCGCAGCCGCTCGAGATTGTGGAGCTGGGCGTCATCGAGAGTCTGGTTCGCGCAGGGGTCTTGGTCGTCTGTGCGGGTGGTGGCGGGATCCCGGTGGCGGAGCAGCCCGACGGCTCGTTTGCCGGCGTTGAGGCGGTGATCGACAAGGACTTCGCCGGTGCCCTGTTGGCGACCGCGCTCCACGCCGACGCCTTCCTGATGCTCACCGACGTTGACGCGGTGTACGCGGACTGGGGGACGCCGTCGTCCTGGCCCATCCACCGGGCGTCGCCGGACGCGCTGGCCGAGCGGGCGTTTGCTTCGGGCTCCATGGGGCCAAAAGTGGAAGCCGCCTGCCGCTTTGTCCGGTCGGGCGGGGGGTTCGCGGCGATCGGGTCGCTCGCCGATGCGGGCGCCATGCTGCGGGGCGAAGCCGGCACGATCGTGTCCGCGACGGCTGCGCTGGAGTGGGGGACCGCGCCGCTGCTCGGGGTTGCCGCGGGGTAAGGCTGCGGGCCGCAACAGCGCCGAGGCGGCGTGGGCCGTCGCGTGCACCAACTGCGCAGCGGGCGTGCCGAATGGCCCGCGGCCGTGGCCACGTACGCGCTGCGACCGCCCGCCGACGCGCAACTGGCTCTCCGAACGGCCCAACCGCGCAGGCACCGCGCAGTTGGTCTGTGAGGTGGCCCAAGCCCGGACCCCGGGCAGTGGCGGCGTGGTAGCGTTCCGCGCATGTCGTACCGCCGTGCCATCTGGGTTGTCGTCGCCCTCGCCCTGCTGGTTGGCGTCACCGCCACCATCCAGGGCACGTCCGGGATCACCGCGCCTCCGGGCGATAGCGACCTGCTGTCGTTCTTCTTCCCGGCAGCCGCGCGCGTCATCGACGGCCAGCCGTTCGCCATCTACGCGGTCCGCGCGTTTGGCGACTATCCCAACATCAACCCGCCGCTGTCGATCGAGTGGATGGCAGCGCTCATGGGCGTCGCCAAGGGTCTGGGGCTGCCCGGCGCGGCGGCGTGCATCAGCTCCGGGTTCTCCGTGCTGGACTGCCGCGCGCTCGTGGCCTTCGTTGGCTTTGGCTTCCTCCCGTTTGTCTTCGCCCTGGGTGCGCTGGTGCTGGCGGCCATTCGGCGGCTGGCGCCGGACGTCACACCGGGTAGCGCGGTTCTGGCGCTGGGCCTCGTGATCCTTGGCCCGCTGCTTTATCTGGACTTCACCGAGTGGCGCCATCTTGAGCAGCCGCTGATGCTCTGCTTCCTCGTTGGCGGCGTCTACGTGCTGCAGCGCGGCAGGCCGGTGTGGGCGGCGGTGCTGCTGGGTCTGGCCATCCTCACGCGGACCACGGCGGCAATCCCGGTGATCGCCTTGCTCGCGGTGCTGCTGGCGGAGAAGCAGTGGCGCCCGATGCTCATCGTGGGGCTCGGCACGGCGCTGGTCGCCGTCATCGGCCTGGCGCCGTTCATCTTGGCGGACCCGTCCAACGCGCTGTACTCGCTGTTCACGTGGCGGAGCGGCGCGGCCATCGGCAACTCCATCTGGTCGCTCGTGGCGGGCACGCCGCTCTCCTCGATTGCTGCGAGGCTGGACCAGCCGGCGGCGATTGCGCTGGCGCTGGCCGCGGGCTGGTTTGGCGTCCGGCGGCTTGGCGTCACGTCCCAGGGGGCAGGGCTGTGGGGCGTGATGGCGATTGGTGCGCTGGCCGTGCCGATGCTGAGCAAGCTCAACTGGCCGTACTACGCGGTTGAGCCGTTCATGCTGCTGCTGGTGTTTGAGATCGCGGTCCTCGCGAAGTCGTCGGCAGCATCGGTGGCGCTGTCGCCTGCGGGCGCGGCCGAGGGCGCGACCGACCGGTGGCGCGGCCCCATCCCGCTGGTGTCCATCCTGTTCCTTGCCGCGGCGCTCACCCTGGGCCAGTTCATGGGCAACCACAGCGTCACCAACGGCGGCATCGTGCTGCGCCTGATGGGCGTCACGCAGTTTGCCGTGATGGGCGTGTTTGCCTGGGGTGTTTGGCGGCTGCTCGGCGCCACCGCCCGTGAGGACGAGGCGGTTGCGGCCTAGTACTCCGCGACGAACCAGCCCACGCTCGTCGCCGCCGTGGTTGAGGCGACCTTCGTCAGGTAGATCCGTGCCTTGCCCGCTACCGGGTAGTTGGTCCGCACCGCGGCGATCGCCACGCCCGCCCGGAACGTCTGCAGCGTCGCGCTGACGACGCTGTTGGCGGCCAAGCCCCCGGCGACCGTGATGTCGACGAAGGTCTTGTTCTTGAGCACCGAGGCCCGCCCGGCCCGGCTGAACTTCGCCTTGCCGGCCACCTGCAGCGCGATGCCCGTGGTGGTCGTGGCCAGAACGCCCACGCCCGCGGGAGCGTTGCCCTGCACGCCGATCGCCCCGCTGGCCTGCGTCGCGAGGCCATAGACGCCAACGTTCGAGGGCGCAGTCCCCGGGTCCGCTCCGCTGACGCCCATGGCGCCGGTGCCATTGCCGGGCGCATAGCCCCACGTCGCTGCCCCGTTTGGGCTGGCGATCTGGCCAGAGACGCCCCCCGTGTACCCGGTTACAGCGTCATTCTCGCCCCAGACGCCATTGCCGTCGTCCGCGGCAGACGACCCAAACACGCCGGCGTGCCAGCCGGTAGTTGCCGTCGAGACGCCCTCGACGCCGTAACCGGTGGTGCTGGTGCCCTGAACGCCGCTGGCCGAGTTGCTGACGCCCTCGACGCCGCGCTCAGAGTCACTGCTGCCGACCAGCGCGACGCCCGTGACGTTGTTGGCGACAAGCGTTGGCGCCGCCGTGGTGGTGTTGCCGATTGTTGTTGCTGCCGACGCCGTGTACGAGTTGCCGACGAGGACCGCGTCGTTGTTCGCCGCCTCAACGGCGAGCGGCCGGGTGATCGCTGACGCGACGGTCGCCGCGCCGGCGGCGAGCCCGGCGGCGAGCAGGGCGCGGCGGGTGCGGGGAACAGGGATTTCCGGGGTCATGCGGGCGCTCCTTGTTGGGGACGCTGGGGCGGGACGTCTGCCGCAGGTTGCCCACGGTGGGGCCGCAGGCGGTGCCTGTCAATGGTTGCGCGCGACGAGCCTTGGCTCAGTACTCAGCGACGAACCAGCCCACGCTCGTGGCTGCCGTGGTGGAGGCCACCTTCGTCAGGTAGATCCGCGCCTTGCCCGCGATCGGGTAGTTGGCCCGCACGGCGGCAATCCCGACGCCCGCGTGGTACGCCTGCAGCGTGGCGCTGATGACGCTGTGGGCGGTGAGCCCGCCGGCCACCGTGATGTCCACGTACGTCTTGTTCTTGGGCACGGACGCCTTGCCGCATCGGCTGAACTGCGCTTTGCCCGACACCTGCAGGGCGGTCCCGCCCGATGTTGCAAGTACGCCGACGCCGGTGGACGACTCGCCCCGGACACCCACGCTGGAGCCGCCGTAGCCCACGACGCCGGCGTCGGAGCCGCTGTTGCCGTAGACGCCTGCTCCCGAGGTGCTGTCGCCCCGGACCGCCGCGTTCGAGCTGCTGGTGCCCTGGACGCCGACGCCCGTGTCGCTGCCGCCCAACATGCCGTAGCCCGATGTGCTGGCGCCGTAAACGCCGGCGCTCGAGCCGCTGATACCGGAGACCCCGGCGCCGGAGTCACTCAGGCCCTGGACGCCGACGCCGAGCCCGCTGGAGCTGGTGCCCTTGACGCCGAAGGCGCCGGCCAGGCCCTCTACGCCGATGCCTGCTGCTGAGTTTGATGCGCCATAGACGCCACGGTTCGAACCCGATGGGGAACCCGCCACGGCGTACACGGCCGTCCCGTCAGTGCTGCTCGATTGGGCAAGGACGCCGATCGCGGGACTGCCGCTTACCGCATTGTTGTACGCCTCCACCGCCGCGGTGCCCGCGCTGCTGGAATCGAATGAGCCCGACGCGGCCTTTGCGGGGAGTGGGCGTCCCAAAGCTGAGGCTACGGTCGCGACGCCGGCGGCGAGGCCGGCAGTCAGCAGGGCGCGACGGGACCGAGGCGCAGTATCGGAAGACATCGGGACGCTCCTTGGGCGGGACGCTGGGGCAGGAAGTCCGCCTCAGGCGGGCCACAATGGGGCCGCGGCGCCCCTGCGTCAATGACCCACTACCTGACTCTAGGGGCGCGGCTTCGTCCGTGCAGCGATCCGCTCCAGC
>CAIXZV010000496.1 GCA_903924005.1 uncultured Chloroflexota bacterium
CCGACCCCTCGGGAAGCCGCGGCGGCGCCTCATCCGCTCCGGACTTAGCCAGAAGCCAGGAGGACCACCTCGTGACCGTCGCCCTCACCGCCTCCATGATCGCGCGCCGCGGTCTCGAGCTGGTCTTGGTTGCGCTCATCGGCGTGGTCTTCATGGCGTTGGTTGTCGCGCGGGTCGTGCCCGCCGTCACCGGCGTGCCAACCTTCGTGGTGAGTGGGGGCTCCATGGATCCGATCATCCGGATTGGCTCGGTGGTCATCGATGAGCCCGTGGCGGTGGGCAAGCTCGCGGTTGGCGAGGTTGTGAGCCTCAAGGTCGGACCGCAGCAGGCGGTCTTCACGCACCGCATCACGCGCATCGTCGAGCGGGACGGCAGCGTCTGGATTGAGACGAAGGGCGACGCCAACCGCACCATCGATCCGTCGTTGGTGCCGGCCTCGGCCGTCATCGGCCGTGTCGCGTTCAGCGTCCCGCTCCTCGGCTACGTCGTGCAGATGCTGGGCACGCTCAGCGGTCTTGGCCTCCTCCTGATGCTTGGGGTTCTCACGCTGGTGGGAGCGTCGGCGCTTGACCTGGTGGAGGAGGAGATCCGGGATGCCCGCCGCCGGCGGCTGCCTGTCCGCGCCCGTCTTGGCGAGAGCTGGACCGAGCCAGGGGCGCTGGGATGAGTCGGCGCCCGGCAGCGCTGATCGTGTCGCTTGCCGCCGCAATCGCCATCGCAGGCGCGGCGGCCGGAGCGCCCACAACGCTCGCCCTCCTGACCGATTCGGGGGCGAGCAGCGCGACGTTCGGCACCGGCGCTCTCGCGGCCCCCACCGTGCTGGGCGCAACGGGGGGCGGCACCGTGCAGCTGGCGTGGACGCCCTCCACATCCAGCACCGCAACCGGCTACGCCGTCCTGCGCAGCACCGTGTCCGGCTCCGGGTATGCCCAGGTCGGCACGGCCACGCCGGTCTCGGCCACATCCGCGACGGACGTCCCGGGCGCCGGCACATTCTTCTACGTGCTGCAGACGTACCTGGGCGGCTGGACGAGCGGCAACTCCAACCAGGCCTCGGCCACGGTTGCGCCTATCTCCACCGGCACCGTCAACTGCACAAGCCAGGCGCCGGAGACAACTGGGTCCGGCGACAACAACGGCTACCAGACCAGCCCCGCCAACGCGTGCGCCACCGATGGCGCGGTTGCGAGCGACCCGTCCACCGGCACGAGCACCACCAACAGCTGCACCAACACCGGCAAGGACCGCCACCAGTTCTGGGGCTACGCCTTCGGCCTCCCGGCCACCGTGCACGCCGTGAACGGGATCACGCTGACGGCCGTCGTGGGCATGAACAACAACACCGGCACGACGGTGCTCTGCGCGCAGGTCTCCGGCGACGGCGGCCTGACGTGGAGCGCGGCCAAGTCCGTGACGCTGTCGGGCACGGCGCTCGCGACCTACACGATGGGCGCCACGGCCGACACCTGGGGCCTGACCTGGACCCCGGCCAAACTAGGGGCGTCGACCTTCCGTGTGCGACTCACGGATGTCGCCACGGTGAGCAACAAGACCTTCCAGCTGGACTCGATTGCCGCGGCGGTCCAGTACACGCCCTGACCGGGCGCCCTGACCGGGCGCCCTGACCGGGCGCCCTGACCGGGCGCCCTGACGGGGCCGTTGGACGGTCGGCGGCTACACTCGGGTCCATGGCCTCCGATCAGATCGCCGCCAACCTTGCGCTCATCAACTGGACCGTGCTCGCCGCACTTGCGGTGGGCTCGTTCGCGGTTGTTGTGCTGGCCCGGTTCCGGACCACCGCGACGCGTGGGTATCTGGGCTTTACGGCCTTCTGCGCAGCCGGGTTCGGCCTCCTGACGTACCTGTCCGACACGGGTATCCCCGTCCTCGCCACGGGATCGCCGGTCACAGCAGACCCCGCCTTCGACGGTCTGCGCCGCGGTGCTCTTGTCGCGTTCATCGTGCTGGCGCTGGTCGCGATGATCTCCATCGCGCGTGGCGGCGGGCGCCGTCCCTCGATCCTCGCGATGGTTGCTGGGCTTGTGGCCCTGACGGGCGGCGCGCTCACCTGGGGTTCCGCAGCGGGCGTTGGCGCGGTTGTCCTGTTGCTGCTGCAGCTGCTGGTCTTGGCTGCTGCCACCGGTGGCGTGTTCGCTGCGATGATCCTGGGCCACTGGTACCTCGTCACGCCCAAGCTGCCAGAGGCGCCGCTGGTGCTGGTTGCCCGCGGCCTGTTTGGCGTCACCGCGCTCCAAGTCGTGTTGTTTGTGGTCTGGCTTGGCGTTGGCGCCGGGCCTGGGGCAAGCGGCGGGCCGTTTGGGGCGCTCACCGGCCCCTGGGCGCTCTTCGTGTGGCTCCGCCTCGTTGTTGGGCTGGTGTTCCCGCTGGTGGTGTCGTGGGCGGCAGTGCAGACAGCGCGGACACGGTCGATGGAGTCTGCGACGGGGCTGCTGTACATCAACGTGGGCACGATTGCCGCTGGCACCATCCTGGCCGCCGGGCTCTATTTCGGCGCAGGACTGCTGGTCTAACAGGCTGAGGTGTGAGGCGATGAGTCTGCTACCGCCAATCCGGGTGCGGATCCGCCTGTTCGCGATGCAGCGGGAAGCCGCGGGCTCGCGCGAACTCCGTGTGGAGCTGCCGCTGGGCGCCACCGTGGAGGATGCCTGGACGGCGGCCGTGGGCGCGGTGCCTGCGCTTGCTCCCGGGCGCCCGGCCCTAAGGTTTGCCGTGAACGGCGTGTACGCGGATCCCGCAACACCACTGGCGCACGACGACGAGGTGGCCGTGATCCCGCCCGTCAGCGGTGGCGAGGGCGAGGCCGACGTGGCCGACAAACGGATCCGCGTGCTTGCGATCCACGGCGAGCGCTTCGCGGCCGCGCTGGCCGGCGATCTGGCAGCCCAGATTGCAACCGTGGAGGACGGCGCCGTGGTCACGTTTGCGGGCCAGACCCGGGTGACGCCGGGGACGCCCGCGCCGGGTCAGGAGGCGGAGGCAGCGCGACATGCAAGCCGTCGTGTTGAGGGCCTTGAGTACGAGGCGTTTGAGCCAATGGCGCTTGCGGTCATGGCGCAGATTGCCGATGAGATTGAGACGCGTTTTGGCGTCCGGCGGCTGGCGATCGTCCACCGGACCGGCGGCGTGCCCCCCGGCGAGACGTCAGTCCTTGTGGTTGCTGCCGCGCCGCATCGGGACGCAGCGTTTGACGCAGCCCGCTACGCCATCGACGAGGTGAAGGCGCGAGCGCCCATCTGGAAGGCCGAGCGCTTTGACGACGGTCACGTCTGGATGGGCCACCCCGCCCGGACATCGGCCGCGCCACCGGACGATCCCGCCGCCACCTGAGCGCCCGCCTCCGGAACGGGGCAGCCACCGCCCGCCGCAACCCGCCATACTTGGCTCATGGACCAGTCGGGCAGTGTAGGCGTAGCGCGGTTGCTGCGCGCACGTGCGGGCGTAATCGCGCTTGCCTGGTCGGAGGCGGCATCCGCTACCACAACCCTTGGGCGTGAGCGGGCAATCCTGCGCCTCCTCGGTGTCGCCGGGTCTGCGGCGTCGGGTCGCCCACTTGCCCTTGAGGTA
>CAIXZV010000497.1 GCA_903924005.1 uncultured Chloroflexota bacterium
CACCCCGACAAACCTGACCGGGACGCCGAGGTCCCGCTCGATCGCGAACACGATGCCACCCTTGGCGGTGGAGTCAAGCTTGGTGAGCACAACGCCTGTCAGGCCAACGGCCGCATGAAACGCCTTGGCCTGCGCAAGACCGTTCTGGCCAGTCGTCGCGTCGAGGACGAAGAAGGTCTCCACCTTGGCGCCGGGCAGCCGTTTGTCGATCATCCGGCGGATCTTCGACAGCTCTTCCATGAGGTTGGCCTTGGTGTGGAGCCGGCCGGCGGTGTCCGCGATCAGGAGATCAGCACCACGGGCGATGGCGGCATCCAGCGCGTCAAAGACCACGGCCGCCGGGTCGGCGTCCTGCTTGTGCGCCACAAGCTCTGTGCCGGAGCGTTCTGCCCAGATCCGGAGCTGGTCGATGGCGGCCGCGCGGAACGTGTCGGCGGCGGCAAGGATGACGCGGCGGCCCTCGGCCTTCTCGCGCGCGGCAAGCTTGCCGATGGTGGTGGTCTTGCCCGTGCCGTTGACCCCGACCACCAACAGGATTGCGGGCGCACCGGGCGCCGCCGGCTGCGGGAGCCACGGACCGGCCCCACGACCCGACACGATGGCCTCAAGCTCTGCGCGAACCGCGGCTTCGGGGTCGAGATCGCGCCGCTTGCGGGCCTTCTCCACGATGGCCATGGAAAGAGCAGCCCCAACGTCGCCGGTGATCAAGATCTCCTCGATCTCCTCCCAGTCGGCCGTGCCGCCCCGGCCAAACGCCGAACGGAGCCGGGCGCCGAAGCCGGTGCGCGACTTCTCAAGCCCCTGTTCAAGCTGTTCGCGCTCTCGCTCGCGGCGGGCGGTGTCGGCCTTCTCGGCGCTCCAGTCGACACCCCAGGCGTACTGGGACGCCACCGGCTGGGGCTCCGCGGGCTGCGGCTGGGGCTCCGCGGGCTGCGGCTGGGGCTCAGGCGGCTGCGGCTGGGGCTCAGGCTTTGGGTCCGAACCCGGTCGGCGAAAGAACGGCATGGTGTGTCTACCTTAGCCCGCTGCGCCCGTATGGCCGCCGCTTCGGCGCTCGGCGATAGCCTGGGCCTCCTCCAGCCGCAGGCTGATCACGCGGCTCGATGTGTCGTCGCCCACGGTCACACCGTAGAGGGCATCGGCCGCCTCGATGGTGCCGCGGTTGTGGGTGATGACGATGAACTGCGTCTGGCTTGAGAGCGCGCGCAGGGCATCGGTGAACCGCCCCACGTTTGCCTCGTCCAGCGCGGCATCCACCTCGTCCAGCACGCAGAACGGCGCGGGGCGGATCTCCAGCATGGCGAACAGCAGGGCCACCGCGGTAAGTGCCCGCTCGCCACCGGACAGCATCGCAAGCGCCTGCGCCTTCTTGCCTGGCGGCCGCGCGGTGATTTCAACGCCGGTGGCCGAGAGGTCGGTGGGGTCCGTCAGGATCAGCTTGGCGAAGCCACCGCCGAAGAGCTGCTGGAACCGCTTGTCAAAGGCCACCTCGAGCGCCGCAAACGTGGCGCGGAACTGGGTGGCGATCAGCTGGTCAAGCTCCGCAATCAGCTGGCGGGTCTTGGTGATGGCCTCGCGGAGGTCCCGATCCTGCGCATCGAGCGTCTCGAGACGCTCCTTTACCGCGTGGTACTCGTCCACGGCATACGGGTTGGCGGCGCCAAGCTCGTGGAACCGGCGGCGCAGACCGGCCAGACGCGCGGGAGACGGCAACTCACCGGCGGGCTTCGTCTCGGACCACTGCGGCGCAAGCGTGTCAAGCAGCGCCTCAAAGGCGGCGGACTCTGCGGAGCCGTCGATGTCTGCCTCAACGCCATCCTGGCCGTCCACGGCAAGGGGCGTGACAACCGCCTCGCCGCCTGCGGCAGCCGCGAGATGGCGGAGCCCAACCTCGCCCATGCCCGCAAGCTCCACGAGGAGCTGCTCGCGCAGTGCGTCAAGACCAAGACGGGCTTCCAGCGCGCCAACATCGGCGGCGCGGGCGCGGTCGTCAAACGTTCGGAGACGCTCGCGGGCACCCGTCGCCAGACGCTCAGCCTCGGCAAGCTTGGCCCGCTCGGCGCGGTCATCGGCGAGGAGGCCATCAAGCGACTCGCGGGCGCTGGCTTCACGGGCTGCGGCCTCTGCAACACGGGCGCTTAGGCCATCACGCTCGGCAACGGCCGCACGCTCACGCTCGTCGAGGGTTGTCAGGTCCCGCGCCGCGCCCTCGATACGCCCCTCGGCAAGAACTGCGGCAGCATCAGCGCGCGCACGGCGGCCCTCCGCTTCACGACGAGCTCGCTCGTGCGTTGCGGCGTCAGCGGCCAACCTGTCGCGGCGGGCCCGCAGTTCGGCAACCCGGCGCTCCCAGGCGGTGATGGCCTCCGCATCGGGCGCGCCGTTGCCGCTGGTCTTGTCGTTGGCGGCCCCTGCGGCACCCTGCGCCTCAAGTGCGGCAAGCGATGCTGCAGCCCGTTCAGCCTCGGCCGCCAGACGATCCGCCTGGGCGCTGTGCCAGCCGGCCTCGCGTGCTGCGGCTTCGGCGTCACGACCCGCGGCGCGCTCCAACTCCTCTGCGCGGCGTCGGCGACCGGCGGCCGCAGACTCAGCCGCGCGGGCAGCCTCCAGAGCGGTGCGGGCTGCGGCAACCTCGCGTTGCGCCGTGGCTCGGGCGGCCTCTGCGGCCTTGGCGTCCTCGTCAAGCGCAGCGGCGTCGCGCTCAAGACGCTCCACCTCGGCGCGCCGCTCCAGCGTTGAGTCCACGGCGCCAATTCGGACGCCGATTGGGTCCACCACGGCAGACCCGTCTCGGACCACGGTGATCCAGCCCGCGGGGAGGACCGTCTGGACCTCCAAGGCGGCCTCAAGATCCGGCACCCAGGTTGCCCGCGCAAGCAGGGGGCGAACAGCACCGCCGGGATCGCGCCGGAGCGCATCGGCAAGCCTGCCGCCGCCGGCCTTGGCCAATGCGTCTTCCAGCTTTCGCAGCTCCGCCGCGGGGGTGGTCGCCTTCTCCGCGGCCACCAGCCGCTCGCGGACCACAAGATGGCCGCGCTCGCCTGCGAGACCCGCGGCCGCATGGCGGTCCACCACGTACGCGCGGACAAGATCGCCCAGCGCGGCCTCCACCGCGGCGCGCAACCCGGGCTCCACCGCGAGATCCTCGTCAACGCGCTTCCCGCCAAGCTTGCGGGCGGCCCGCGCGATCCCCCGCTGCTCCTCCTCGGCAAGCCGCGAGCGCAGCTGCTCCAGACGACCGCGCGCACCCGCAAGCACAGCGCCTGTGGCCGACGCCCGCTCCGACGCCGCCCGGAGGCTCCCATCGGCCCCATCGCTCCGCGCCCGGGATGTCTCGCGGGCCGTCGCGGCGGCCGCCTCCACAACAGAGGCGGCCGC
>CAIXZV010000498.1 GCA_903924005.1 uncultured Chloroflexota bacterium
CCGCATCCAGCTCGAAGAGCAGGAGGTCGGAGAGGGATGACTGGGTCCCCTCGATCTGCGACGAGAGGACGGCCTCCTGTCGGACATAGCTGTGGAGAAGGAGCGTTGAGTCCGGCAGCAGCGCGGACACGGCGTCGAGTCGGCCGAGGGCAAGCGTGGCGCGCTCGAGGAGCCGCTGGCGGTCTCCCGGCCAGGCAAGCGGTGGGGCTGGGGGCAGATCAGCGGGCAGAAACGCCCGCACGGTCTCGCCGCCGTCTCGGCTGATGGCGTATGGGCCCTGAACGCCTCGCAACATCCAGCTTCCTGCCTTCAATCCTGTGTGTAGTGGCGGGCGTAAATAACGATATCAGCCGATATCGTTACTAGCGAGCACGTCAGCCCAGCGTCGCTCGCGCCGCCTCAAAAGGATCCGCGTCGTTGCGCAACCGGTCGGCCCGGATCGCCTGCTCAATCTGGCGAAGTGGCGCGCCGGGGAGATAGCTCCGTCCGCGGCGCTCGCCCACCGGTGTCAGCAGCCCCGCCTCAACTAGGACGCGGAGGTCCCTGCTGGCAACAAGCTCGGATACATCGTCAACAAGCGATCGATAGGTGGCGTTTCGGATCCGGTAGCCCTGCGCAGCGTTGAAGAGGGCAGGGATCGACCGCTCGGGCACGCCCAGACGCCGCACTTCCCGGTCAAGCGCGTCCCACCGACGTTCGGCCTCCTCGCCCCGTCGCAGCAGGGTCACGGCCTGTCGATAGTGTGCGGTGAGGCAGAAGCGGACCCACGGGCGCGCGTCATTGGCCGGGCTCCACGCGCCGGCACCCACCGTGGCCAGGACCTGGTAATAGGCGGGCGTATTCCGGCCGAGATACTCCTCGATGCTGCAGAACGCCGTCCCCAGGATCCCCTGCCGGGCCAGCACCAGCGACTGGAGCACGCGCGCCATGCGCCCATTGCCGTCTCGGAACGGGTGGATCATCACGAGGTTCAGGTGGGCCATCGCGGCCTGAACCAGCCCCGCGTTGGGATCATGGGCGAGTTTGTCCACAAGATCCCTGACGAGGTCCGGGACAACCTCCGCCGACGGAGCGGCATAGACAATCTCGCCATCCTCGTCGCGTCGGACGAAGACCGGGCCAAGGCGCCAGCGCCCGGGGCTCTTCGACGGATCGTACGAGAGCAGCATGTAGTGGAGGCTGCGGATCAGCGTGGCGTCCAGCTGGAAGTGGATGTCGTCGGCCAACTGGAGCACGTAGCTCATCGCGTCGCGGTAGCCCACGGTGGCCCGCCACGTCTCGTCCTTGGTGTCCGATGGCTCGTCGTTGTCCACGGCCGCCAAGGCGTCCTCGATGGACGCGCTGTAACCCTCGATGCTGTTGGAGCCCTGGATGGCGCGCGCCAGGGCGGCCCGACGGAGCAGGCCAACCCAGACACGTGGCTCACGCGTCCTCGCGCTCAGGCGGGCACGCAGCTCCTCGACGCGCTCAAGCACCCACCGCTCGTCAGCGGTCAGGTTGGGCGCGGTGAACAGCATGTCTGAGTCTCCATGGGTCGCCTGTAGTGATAGTTATATTCTATCGTGCGGACAGTCGTCAACGAGATATCTATTGCGACCGCCGCGGCTGTTTCAGTACGCGTCCATCTCGCGGCTGCTGCTCAAGGCGCCGGCGCAGTACGGGCTCTCGTTCCTGCATACGGAGACAGACGGCTTCGATGCCACATACTTCCTGCTGTACCACTTGGGCATCCTTCGGCGGGCGATTGAGGACCTGTTTGCCTGTCTGCTCCGGAAGGGGGCCGAAGCCCGCGAGACCGAGGCACTCCTGCGCCGCGGGGATCTCGAACGGCGCGGCCTGCTGGAGCGTCGGGTCGTCGGCCGGCGGTTTGAGTTTCTGCCGGCCTCGGAGCTGCGCGAGCGGCTTCGCGTAGCGGCGTCGGCGTCGGCCGGGTAGGGCGGAGTAGGGCCGAGCCGAGGCCATTCCCTCTCGGCCTTGCGCGGAGGCCCTTCACTCCCGTCGTATGCACAGCATGTTTGGCCACAGGGGAACGGCGCGGCTAACGCCGGGCGGCGGCCGACGGCGTGCCCCAGAAGGTCCCGGCAGCGCGCCGCGGGCGGCCCATCCACATCGCCGCATGCTTGCGATGCATAACGCGAGGCCGAAGCCGGGGCTGAACGGCAGGGAGCGGCACTGTGCCTGCCCTGGCCGAAACGTCGTGCCGCTGCTTCCCCTGTAGGCAACCATGGGGTGCATGCGCACCGGGTTAGCGCAGCTCGTGCTGCCGTCAGCATCGGGCGCAAACCGAAGCACGGCCAACCTTGAAGGCAAGGCGAGCCTGCTGGACTGGTTTCGCGACTTCCGGCACCAACTGAGCGGCGACTGAGCGGCGACTGAGTCCATGATTGACACGTAGATCGTGGGTGTCGATACTGTGCCCATGACGCTGAAGATCAAGCGGACGTACAACCTGCACACCGCCACCGTTGAGCGCGTCCGGGCGCTCGCGGCCCAGGGCGAAGCCGGCGGCAGTCAGGATGCGGTTGTCGAGGCCGCCATCGATCAGTTCTATCGCCAGGTTCGGGATCGGGAAGAGGCGCTGCAGTGGGCAGCGGCAGCCCGTGACCCGGAGTTCACCGCGGAGGCTGACGCACTGGCAACCGCCTTTGACACCACGGCATGGCCCAAGTGAGCCCGCTGCGGTGGGCGGTGGTGCTCGTGGATTTCGAGCCCGGCGTCGTGGGCCATGAGCAGCAGGGCGAGCGGCGCGCCCTCGTGGTGTCGTATGAGGCCTTCCACGCCTCGGGCCTCGCCGCGGTCTGCCCCATCTCGTCGCGCCTGCCCAAGTACCTGGGCGA
>CAIXZV010000499.1 GCA_903924005.1 uncultured Chloroflexota bacterium
CATCTGCGCACGGCCAGCGCGAGCGGCAACCAGCCCGGCCACCGGCCGCCCCCACGCAACGCGGACGCCGTGGAACGCCAGCGCAACAAACGCAAGCGCAAGCAGGATCGCTGCGGCGCCCGCGGCCAGACCCCAGCCACGCTGCACACCGCCCACGAGGATGGCGAACTCGGTCACAAAGATGCCGGACGGCGGGAAGCCGCCAAGCAGGACGATCCCCGCACCAAGAGCGCCGCCGGCAAGGGGCACCTGTCTTGCGGCCCCGCGGATTCGGGCGAGATGGCGGCTGCCGTACTGCTGGACCAGTTCGCCCGCCGCGAGGAAGAGCCCAGCCTTGACAAGCCCGTGGAGCAGCGCATGCAGCGCGACGCCCACGAGCGCCAGCGGGCCGCCAAAGCCAAGACCAAGCGCCATGACGCCCATGTGCTCCACGCTGGAGTACGCGAGGAGGCGCTTGAGATCCTCCTGCGCAACCAGGAACGGCAGCGCCACCGCGATGCTGAGCAGCCCAATGGCCACCAGCAGCCCCGACGAGAAGGCTGGCCCAAGCGTCACCACGGTGATGGCGTTGAAGCGTGCCAGCGCGTAGAGCGCGGTCACCAGCGAGGCGCCCGAGAGCAGCGCGCTGACGGGGCTTGGCGCCTGGCTGTGGGCGTCTGGGAGCCAGGTGTGGAACGGGACGAGGCCGGCCTTTGTGCCGTAGCCCGCCAGCGCAAACACAAAGGCAAGGCGCATCAGCTGTGGATCCAACTGGGCGGCAATTGCGGTGAGGCGCGTCCAGTTGAGCGCGTCCGACGTGTCGCCCAGCAGCGCCACCGAGGACGCGTACGCCAGCATCGTGGCCAACAGGGCAAATCCAACGCCGATCGTGCCAAGGACGAGGTACTTCCAGGCAGCCTCAATGGCCTCGGGCGTCCGCGTGATGCCCACAAGCAGCGCTGAGACTGCGGTTGTGGCCTCGATGGCCACCCACACAAGCCCAAGGTTTGCCAGCAGCGGCACGGCGATCAGGCTGGCGATGAAGGTGAGGAGCAGCGCGTAGTAGCGGCCCTCGTCGGCCTGACGCAGGACGTCGTGGGCAAGCTCGTGGCGGATGTAGCGCGGTGACGCGGTCAGGGCAAGCGCGGCCACCGACAGGATCACGACCAGGAGCCCGGCCCCCAGAGGGTCCACCACAACGGTGCCGCCAAACCCGGTGACGGAGCCGCTCGCGTCGGCTGCGCCCAGGGCCGCAAGCGCCAGCCCGGCAACGGCCGAGACGGTGAACGACAGGAACGCCGCCTGCTCGGGATCCGCTGCAGACCGGGGCCAAGGCCATGCGGCCAGCCCACCGACAAGCGGCGCCCCAATTGCAAGCAGGACGAGCAGTTCGATCACCACCGGAGGCTCTTCATCTCGCTGGTGTCCATCGTGCCAAGGACCGTGATCATCCGGCGGGCATAGACCCAGACGGCCACGATCGCGATCAGCAGGTCGAAGACGATGCCGAACTCGATGACCAGCGGCATGCCATAGGTGAGGCTGAACGCCGTCAGCGCCAGCCCATTCTCAAAGACCAGCAGCCCCACGATGATGGAGAGACCCTTCCGCCGGGACATTGTGATGAGCAGACCCGTGAGAATCTCCGCAACTGCGGCCGGCAGCGCATTCGATGCGCCCAGCGAGCCGCGGAGGGCGGCACCGTCAACGGCGGACGCGGCGGCAAACACGATCAGGACTGCCGCCAGCAGCGACATGCGCGGGCCGATCAGCGGGTGGCGCTCCGTGCGGACCGGGCTCTGGTGAAGGATCCTTCCCAGGATCAGCGGCACGGCGATCCCCTTGGCGCCAGCCGCAAGCAGCCCGCCAAGGATCAGGTGCGTGGCGCCTGTGGCAAGCCCAACGCCAATGCCTGCGACGCCCAGCAGCATCGCCTGCAGGCCAACCAGCCAAATCGAACGCCCAATGGAGCGGGTGCCCGCCATCAGCACGCCGACAAGCACGATGGCGGCGGCGCAGGTGTTGACGAGCTGGGCGGCGGCGATGGGGTCGAACGTCATGACGCAAGCAGCAGGTGGGCGCCGAGACCCGCGAGGGACAGCAGCGAGGCGGTGCCGATGAGGTCCGGCAGGCTCAGGATCCGGACCTTGGTGAGCGTGGCGTCAAGCAGTGCAAGCGCCTGACCGGCCAGAAGCAGCTTGATCAGACCAGCAACCAGGCCAATCGCAAGTGCGGCCGGGGTGAGTTCGGTTGCGGCGCCGAACGGGAAGAAGACCGCGGCAAAGAGGCTCGCAAGGATCACGACCTTTAGTTGGGCGCCCAGCATCAGCATGGCCAGCGGGCGGCCCGAGGCCTCCAGCAGCATCCCCTCGTGGATCATCGTGAGTTCAAGGTGGGTGTCGGGGTTGTCAACCGGGTAATGCCCAGTCTCCGCAACCGCCACAACGGCAAACGCTGCCGCACCCAGCAGGTGCGCAGGCGTCAACAGCCCGATGCCCGCCCGCAGTCCAAACCAGCTGATTGCCCCGAGGTCCGTGGAGCCTGCGGCAAGCGCGGCGATCACCAGCGCGAAGACCAGGCCCGGTTCCGCAAGAGCGGCGATCGCGACGTCGCGGCTGGCGCCCATCCCGCCAAATGCACCGCCGGCATCGAGCGCCGCGAGCGCGATGGCGAACCGGGCAAGGGCGAAGAGACCCACCACGACAAGGAGGTCGCCCCAGCCGTTCAGCGGTCCGCGCCAGGCGAGGAACGGCACGAGCAGCGCTGCGATGAGCATGGCGCCAAGCGCGATTGGCGGCGCGAGACGGCTCGCGATCCCGGCCGGCCCGCCGTTGAGCGGCGCCTTGGACCACCACTTGATGAGGTCCAGCCACGGCTGGAGGAGCGGGACGCCGCGTCGGCCCTGGAGACGCGCCTTTGTGCGCCGGATGGTGCCGGCAAGGAGGGGCGCAACTGCCACCAGCACGATGAGCTGGAGGATCGCAAGGACCACCATGGCGGCGGCGTCACCGAGTTGGGCGTCCATCAGCGGGCCCACAAGAGCAGGACCAGCACGGCCACAACCGTGTAGGCGACGTAGAGCTGCATCGGCCCGGCCTGGAGACGGCGGACCAGTTGCGCGAAGCGGATGCTCCAGGCATGGAGCGGCGCGTAGACACGGTCCTCAAGCAGGAGCGTGATCTCGCTGCGGTAGTGGATGGATACCGGGAACCGCGTCCCCGGGTGGTATGCAACCTCAACTTGGCGGTCAGGCTGGAGGATGCGCCGGAAGAAGAACTGGACGGGCTTGGCAAAGCTTGTGGCGGTGTACTGGAAGGCGGGCTGCGGGGCGATGCCGCACGTCCACGTGTCTGTCTGGCGGATGGCCACGCTGCCGTCCTTCGTGCGGGTTCGGCGTCGCGCGCGCTCGGTCAGCGCCAGGAGGCCGCCGATAGCCGCAAGCAGCAGGAGTCCGCCAGCGAGTGCCGACCACGCAGGAGCGCCGCCGTTGCGCGGGAGCGAGCCGATGGCTGCTGCCACGGGATCAGCGGCCGCAGCACCCGTGATGCCCCGGGCGACGGTGCCCAGCGCATCGGACGCGGGTCCCGCCGCGAGGCCCAGCGCAACGCAGGCTGCCGCAAGCATCCCCAGCGCAATCCGCGACGGCGCGGCCGACTCGTGCGCAGCCGCGGCTTCCGGGCTGCGCGGGACGCCAAGGAACGCGATGCCCGTGGCCTTGACGAAGGTTGCGAGGGCGAGGGCGGCGGTCAGCGCCAGCGCGCCAACCGCGGCGGCCATGCCAAACCGCAGGAGCGGCGGGACGGCCGTGGCCGAGGCGCCGGCGATCAGCCCCTGAAACGTGAGCCACTCGCCTGCAAACCCGTTGAGCGGGGGCAGACCGCTGATGGCCGCGGCTCCCACGGCGAAGGCCGCCGCCGTCACGGGCATCAGCCGCGCAAGCCCGCCGAGGCGGTTGAGGTCGCGCAGGTGCGTCGCGTGGAGGACGGACCCAGCGGCGATGAACAGCAGGGTCTTCATGACGGCGTGGTTGACGCTGTGCAGCAGCGCCGCACCAAGCGCAAGGGCGGCCAGCGCCGCAAGCCCGTGACCTGCAAGGACAACCGCCGCGCCCACGCCCAGCAGGATGACCCCCACGTTTTCGATGCTGGAAAAGGCGAGCAGCCGCTTGAGGTCCTGCTGCATCAGCGCATAGAGGATGCCCATCACGGCTGACGCTGCGCCCATTGCGAGGATCACCACGCCCCACCAGTCCGGTCCAGCGCCCAGGATGTCCACCGCAAACCGGATGATCCCGTAGACACCCGCCTTGATCATCACGCCCGACATCACGGCCGACACGTGGGACGGGGCAACCGGGTGGGCGCGGGGAAGCCAGGCGTGGAGCGGCAGGGCGCCTGCCTTGGTGGCAAACCCCGCCAGCAGCAAGACGAACACCACGTCACGGGTGGCAGGCGAAAGGCCCGCGGCCGCGGCCCGCCAGGTCTCGAACTGCAGGTTGCCTCCTGCGCCTGTGCCAAGCAGCGCAAACCCAACGAGGATGGCCGCCGTGGCGACATGGGTCATCGCGACATAGAGATAGCCCGCGGACGCCACCGTGCGGCTTGGCCGCAGACCCACCACGAGCAGCGCGGACAGCAGCGCCATCAGCTCCCAGGCAAAGAGGAAGGCGAAGCCGTTGGCTGCGCCAAACACCAGCCCCATGCTCAGCAGGAACAGCGGGAAGGCGGCGCCCTCCGGCCGCGACCGCGCCCGTTGGCCCACGATTGACAGGGCGGCTGCTGCGCCGGAGAGACCCAGCGCAACAAGGAAAACGGCGCCAAGGCCGTCGAAGCCGATGTCGAGCGACGCCAGACCAGCCGGACCCACGTCGAGGCGTGCGGTCCCGGGGGCAAACCCGGCGAGGATGGCGATGCCGGCAAGGGCGGCCGAGACGCTGCCAACAACCGTGAGTGCCGGGGTCATGTCGGCCGTCCGGCGTATGACGGCGGCCAGTGCTGCCATCAGGAGGGCAACCGCGGCCGTCGAGATCAGGACTGGGACCACGGCACCGATGACGGCGTCGGTCGCGAGGACCAAACTCCAGCTCCATTAGCGCGCCAGGCCGACCGGGTATCTGCGGCCGGCGGCCGCAGCACCATGGTCGCGGCGCCGAGGGGGCGAGTATACCGGCAGGTCCGTGGCCACCCGCGGCCCTCGCGGACATCCCCGCCGAGCGGTCCGTGCGACACTTGGAGTCCCCCTGATCCCCGTCCGCCACGCAGGTTCCGTGTCTCGCAGCGTCCGTCTCCGCCCGTGGCAGCACGCCGCACTCGCGCGGTTTGCCGCCTCCCCAAACCCAGACTTCCTGGCTGTCGCCACGCCCGGAGCGGGCAAGACCACGTTTGCGTTGGCCGCCCTCCGGACAGCGCTCGCCAAGAAGCCGGCCCGCGTCGTCGTTGTTGCCCCCACCGCGCACCTCAAGCTCCAGTGGGCTGCCGCGGCGTCGGTGCTGGGGCTGCATCTGGATCCGGCGTGGTCCCCGGCAGACGGGCCGATGCCGCCGGACATGCACGGCGTGGTGACCAGCTATCAGCAGGTTGCGCTCTCGGCCGCCGCCATCCGGCCCGAGGCGAAGGGTGCGGTAGTGGTCCTCGACGAGATCCACCATGCCGGCGAGGAGCAGGCCTGGGGCGAGGCACTCCGCGAGGCGTTCAACGGGAGTGCGCGGCGTCTGGCGCTGTCGGGGACGCCGTTTCGGAGCGACACACGAGCAATCCCCTTTGTGCGCTACGAGGCAGATGAGGCCGTCCCGGACTTCGAGTACGGGTACGGCGACGCGCTGCGCGACGGGCGAGTGGTGCGGCCCGTCTACTTCCCGCGAACCGGCGGGGAGATGGAGTGGAGTGCGCCCGACGGGGCCATCCACTCGGCCACCTTTGATGACCAGCTCGCCATGGCGCTGGCCAACCAGCGGCTTCGGACCGCGCTGTCGCTGGACGGGGAGTGGCTGCCCAGCGTCATCCGCGAGGCGGCAGATCGGCTTGAGCGCGTTCGGCGCCAGCAGCCCGACGCCGGCGGGCTGGTGATTGCGCTGGACCAGGAGCACGCCAAGGGGATTGCGCAGCTGCTGCGTCGCCAGATGGGCGTGTCGGCCACGGTGGTCACCTCGGACGACCCGGACGCTTCGGCAAAGATCACGGCGTTTGCGTCGGGCCGTGAGCCCTGGCTGGTGGCCGTCCGGATGGTGAGCGAGGGCGTGGACATCCCGCGTCTGCGCGTTGGGGTCTACGCCACCACGGTTACCACGGACCTGTTCTTCCGCCAGGCTGTCGGCCGGTTTGTGCGCTGGGTGCCCGGCATCCGAGACCAGCGCGCGTGGCTCTTCATCCCCGACGACCTGCGGCTGCGGATCCGCGCTTCGGAGATCGCCGAGGCGCGCCGCCACTCGCTCCGGCGGGACCGCCGACCCGACGACGAATTCGACCCGGAGGCCCAGCGCCGAGCAGAGGCCGCCGAACTGGCGGCGGGGGAGCAGATGAGCCTGTTTGCAGCGCTTTCAGCCGTGGCCGTGGGCGGCGACCCCTCCGCCGCGGAGCCGTGGCACGAGCCGCTCCCCGACGAGTGGGAGACCGGCGCCGACCTCTCGGTGGAGTGGGAGCTTGGCCCGCCCCCGCCGCTGGTGGCGCCGCCGGAAGGCGCTGGCGGCCTCACGCTGCGCCAGGCGAAGGACCGGCTCCGCATCGCGAATGCCGAGGCGGCCAAGGACATCGCCCGCGTCTCGGGTCTGAGCTACGCGGCCGTGAACCTGGAGCTCAATCGCTCAGCGGGGATCAAGCGCGTCACTGAGGCCACCGGCGCCCAGTTGCAGACGCGGCTCCAGGCGGCCCGTCGCTGGCAGTGGCGGTTGGGGCGGTAGCGCCTCGGCAGGTGTGAGATTCGGGCCACGAACAGTGCCCACGGCTCCGGAGTTCATTCCGATTGAACAGATCCTGTCCTAGGCAGGATGCCGGGACCCGGGCGGCGCACAGCCTGAGCGTGCGGGCGGGTGGCCGGGGCCGCCACGACCCGCAATTTCCAGTCAGATTGAACACGGGCGGCTCCTGGGTCGGTTCCTGTTCAATCAGAATGGAAAGGACCGGGCGGGGCCGGCTGGCAGCGCCCACCCAGGGCCGGGTCAGCCTGCAGCAGTCAGGCCCTCCGATCAGCCCCCGCCGGTCAGCCGCCGGCGAGCAACTCCGTCTTGGCCTGCTCCATCTCGGCCTTCGCCGCGGCCGAGGGCACCGGGTACTGCGGGTTGATATCCATCAGCGCATCCAGGATCACCGAGGACGCCGCCACCCGCATGAACCACTTATGGTCTGCCGGGATCACATGCCACGGCGCGCGTTCGGTGCTGGTGTTCTCCAGCAGGTCTGCATACGCGTTCTGGTAGTCATCCCAGAACTTGCGCTCGCGGGCATCGGCCGCTGAGAACTTCCAGTTGGCATTGGGCTGCTCAATCCGGTCGAGGAAGCGCTTGCGCTGCTCGTCCTTGGACACGTGGAGGAAGAGCTTCACGATCTTGGTGCCGTTGTCGGTGAGGTAGCGCTCCCAGTCGTTGATCTCGCGGAAGCGGCGCTTCCAGACGTCCGGCCCCTTGGCCTCGGCGGGCATCCGCTCGCCGGCCAGGATCTCGGGATGCACCCGGACCACAAGGAGCTCCTCGTAGTAAGAGCGGTTGAAGATGCCGATCATGCCGCGCGCCGGGAGCCGCAGCGCCGCCCGCCAGAGATAGTCGTGGTCCTGCTCCAGGGCAGAGGGCACCTTGAACGACGTCACCTCCACG
>CAIXZV010000500.1 GCA_903924005.1 uncultured Chloroflexota bacterium
CCCCAGCCCCACGCCGTCGCCGACGCCCAGCCCCACGCCGTCGCCGACCCCGTCGCCGACCCCGTCGCCGTCGCCGACGCCCAGCCCCACTCCGTCGCCGACCCCGTCGCCGACGCCCAGCCCCACGCCGAGCGCATCGTCCGCTGCCGCCGTCACGACGACGCAGACCGTCGACCAGCCCGGCAGCCCCCTCCGCGTCACTGGCTCCGGTTTCAAGCCCGGGGCGCCAGTCCAGATCACCTTCATCGATGGTGACGGCACCGAATACGACATGGGCATCTTCGACGCCGACGGCACAGGCGGCATCCATCTGGATCTAGTGATCCCGATTGGGGCAACCCCTGGTCCGTCCCGCATCGAGGCTGCCGGCACTGACAGCCAGGGCGGCGAGGTGCTTGCCGAGGCTGTCCTGACGCTTGTCGAGATCACGATGCCCCCGACCGACAACGTGGGCACGCCAGCTAGTGGCAGCAGCCCGGCCAGCTTTGGTCAGCTGCTCGTCATGCTCACCGCGCTCATCCTGTTGATCCTCGGCATCCGGCCGCCGCGCCGGCGCACCGAACGCCGCCGAGGCTACGGCCGCATGTAGACAACTAGGCCCCAGCCCATCGGGTTGGGGCCTTGAACACTGAGAGAGCCCGGATACGCACTAGGGCGGCCCGGCGGCGTAACCCTCAGGCGCCCTCGAGAATCTCCCAGCCACGGGCCAACGCCTCGCGGCGGAGAGCGGCATCCGGCGCCACCGCAACCGCGCGTGTGGCCAGGCGCAGGAGCGGGATGTCCGCCACGCTGTCGCCAAACGCTGCCAGCACCTCGCCGTCGCCAGCGAGTGCGCGCACCGCGGCGGCCTTGGCCTCGCCGCTTTGCACCGGTGCCCCAAGCACGCCCGTGACGCGGTCATCGCGGACGATGAGCGGCGTTCCCAAGACCGCGTCGGCGCCGAGCCGCCGCCCAAAGGAGTCGCCCACTTCCTGATAGGCGCCGGTGGCCAGGACGAGCCGCACGCCCGGTGCCGCCCTGCGAGCCAACGCCACTGCAGCAGCCACAGCAACAACTGCAGCCTGCCGCCGCGCTGGCCAGAGGTATGACTCCGTGACCCAGTTGCCCATCTCGGCCAGACGCGCCGCCGGCAGATCTCGCAGCAGGCGGGCCTGATCCTCAAGCCATCGGGCGCGGAAGGCCTCCACGTCGGCAAGTCCCGCCTTGACTAGGGCCACGCGTGGCAGACGCACGGTGACGAACCGGCGGGCCGCGGGGGAAGGGTGCTGCTCGCGGATCCACGCCAGCACGCCGCGCCAGGTCTCCACCGTGGCGAGGGTGCCGTCCATGTCGCTCACAATCACTGGGTTAGCCATGCGGCCGACTCTACCAGCCGACGCCGCCGACGCCTTTTGGCCAAGCGAGTAGAGTTCGGGCCCCGCCACCCCGACGGGCCGTCGTCCTCAGCGTTCCCAAAGCCTCTCGAGGTCTGTGATGTTGCGTCCCGCCGTCCTGCGTTCGCGTCTCGCCGCGATCGCCACGCTTGTGGCCGTGCTCTCGCTTGGTCTGCCAGTCGCATCGGGAGGCGCGGTTGCCGTTGCCGGCGTTGCCGTTGGCCCCGGCGCCACCGCGATTGCCGCCGGCCTCGACCACACCTGCGCCGTCTCGGACGGGACCGTGCGCTGCTGGGGCAACAACGATCACGGCCAACTGGGCGTGGACAACGGCCCGACAGGCACCACGGAGAGCGATGTACCTGTGGCGGTGCCTGGCCTCACGGGCGTCACGGCTATTGCCGCAGGCATGAGCTTCACGTGCGCGCTGGCCGGCGGGACCGTGAGCTGCTGGGGCAAGGACAACGCGGGCCAGCTTGGCGACGGCGGGACGGCCGATTCCAGCACGCCCGTCTCGGGCACGGGCCTCACCGGCGTCACCCAGATTTCGGCAGCGGGCGAGTACGCGTGCGCGCTGGTGAGCGGCGCTGTGGACTGCTGGGGTCAGGACAGCAGCGGCGAACTGGGCGACGGACCCAACCCGGCTTCGCCTACCCCGGTGGCGGTCCCGGGCATCACCGATGCCATCTCCATCAGCGCGGGTGAATGGCACGCCTGCGCCGTCCACACGGGCGGCACCGTGAGCTGCTGGGGCGCCAATGGCTATGGCGAGATTGGCAACGGGACGTCGGGGTCCGATCAGGCGCCCGTCCTCATGACGGGGATCACCGATGCGGTCCAGGTCTCGGCCGGCAACATCCACACCTGCGTCCGGCTCTCGGATGGCTCGGGCAAGTGCACGGGCTACAACGCGGACGGCCGTCTCGGCATCGGCAACACCTTCTCCACCGTTTGGGCGCCGGAGACCGTGGTCGCGCTGGCGTCGGCCTCAGCGGTTGTGGCGGGTGGCATCCACAGCTGCGCCATCACCTCGGGCACCGTGTGGTGCTGGGGCCACAACCAGCAGGGCGAGCTGGGCGACGGGACCATCTACTGGAGCCTTGTCCCGGTCCAGGTGCACGGCATCACCACGGCTGTGGACCTGGCGCTGGGCAACGCCCACTCCTGCGCGCTCCTGGCGGATCACTCCGTCCGCTGCTGGGGCTACAACACCACCGGCCAGCTTGGCGATGCCTCAACGACGCAGCGCCCGTCACCCGTGAGCGTGTCGGGCATCGTGCCGGCGGTTCTGACGGCAACCGTGTCAATCCGGGCGGGCGCGCAGCTTGCCGGCGCCACCCTGCCTGTGGCATTTGGATGGGTTGGCGGCGACGGGACGGGGTTTGGCATTGCGGGCTACCGCGTGGACCAGATGGACACCTCGTCGGTGTGGTCGCTGGCCACGGCATCTACGACGGCGTCGTCGCTGGCGGGCACCATCGCATCGGCCGGCATGTCGGGCTTCCGCATCCGGGCGTTTGACAGCGCCGCGCATCAGGGCGCCTGGACAACCAGGTTTGCCACCGCGTCGCTGCTCCAGCAGACAAGCACATCCATCACGTACCACGGCGTCTGGACCAGCGCGACGCTGGCCGCGTACTCCGGCAAAACCGTCAAGTGGGCCAAGGCGGCCGGCGCGTACGCCACCATCACCACGGCGGCGCAGTCGATTGGGGTTGTGAGCACCAAGGGTCCCGCGATGGGCAAGCTCAAGATCTACGTGAACAACGTGCTCACCGCGACCGTGGACCTCAAGCGCGCGTCGGTCCAGTATCGTTCCGTGGTCTGGTCACAAACGTGGAACACGTCCGTCACCCGCACCATCAAGCTGGTTGTTGTCGGCACCGCTGGCCGGCCGCGAGTGGATCTGGACGCGGTGGCGCTGCTGAACTAGACATGCACAGGAGCGTGGCGTGTGGGACGGCGTGCTTGACCTCTGGCCAGACGAGGCCATCAACGCTGTCCACGAGGCCTCGCTCTCGGTCCTTGAGCGCATCGGCGTGCTGGTGGAATCGCCCGCCGCGCGGGAGGTCCTGCTGGCGGCCGGATGCCAGGCGAGCGCGGCGGGTGCCGGCAACAGGATCCTGATGCCGCGGGGCATCGTGATGGATGCCGTGGCAGCCTGCCGTCCGCGCTTCACGCTGGTGGCGCGCGACGATGCGCGCTCCATCCCGGTGGATGCCGATCCCGGCCCAACGCTGGTCCACAACATGGGCGGCGCCCGCGACATGGTGGACCCGCGGACCGGCGCCGGGCGCAGGGCCACCATGGCCGACCAGGCGCGCCTGACCCGCGTCATGCACAACATGGTCAATCTGCACAGCGTGACCTCCTTGGTCCAGCCAGACGACGTGCCGTACCCGCTGGAGCCGCTGTACTCGTATCTGGTGCTGGCCCACGAGACAAACAAGCCGCTGGGCGGGCCGGGCATCTCGCACGTCTTCCAGGCCGATGCCCTGCGGCGTATGGCCACCGCGGTCACCGGTGCCGACGGCACGGCCGGGCGCTACCCGGTGGACCTTGCGTTCTCACCGGTGAGCCCGCTCCAGTTGGGCGCCGAAGTGACGGACGCCCTGATGGCCACGGTCCGCGCCGGGCACGTTGTGGTGGAGATCCTGCCGTGCCCAGCGGCCGGCACCACGGCGCCAGGCTCCATGTCGGCGGCCGTCGCCACACAGAACGCGGAGGTCCTAGCGGGCGTTGTGCTGGTCCAGACCGTGGCGCCGGGGACGCCGCTCTACTACGGCCCGCGCCTCTCGTCCATCAACCCGCGGACCGGCGTTGTCACCTCCGGGCCGCCCGAGACAGGCGTTGCGTCCATCGCAGCCACGCTGCTCGCCCGCCGCTACGGTTTGGCGTGCGACTGCTATGGGCCCACATCGGATTCGGTTGTGGTGGATACGCAGTTTGGCTACGAGCACATGGCGAATGCGCTGCTGGGTCTCGCCGCGCGGCCGCGGTTCCTCTCCGGGCCCGGCGAGAACCAGAGCGGCAGCGGTGCCTCGCTTGAGGCACTGGTCATCGACGACGAGATCCTCAACTACGCGTTCTACGCGTTCACCCCGCGCCCGTGGGACGCGGCGGCCCTGGACATCGACGCAATTGTCGAAGGCGTCGAATCCTCCTTTGGCTTTCTGGCCACCGCGCACACGCGCCGCTATCTGCGGAGCGATTTCGTCCGGCCGCTGCTGAGCTACCGCGGCGGGATGGGGGAGTGGACAGCGTCTGGCCGCACAGGGCTGGTTGACCTTGCCACCGAGCGGGCGGCCTCGTACGTGGCGCGACCGCCGGTTGGGTTGCCGGACGATGTGCTGGCCGAACTGTGCGACCAGATTGACGCGACGGCGCGCGCCATTGGCCTTGACGCATGGCCGGATCCGCGGCGGTTGCTCTCGGCCAACTGAGGGGCTGGCCGGCGTCCGGCACTCGCCCGGCAATCCACTTCCAGCGCGTGTGGGCGAGCGCGTCTTCAGCAGCCTATTTGGGCGGCTCCGTGAAGTGGGCGAAGACCGCCGGGACCTATGCCGCGATCACCACTTCGGCATTTCTGTCGGCATCGTGAGCACCAAGGGACCCGCGATGGGCAAGCTCAAGATCCACGTCAACAACGTGCTCACGGCCACCGTGGACCAAAAGGGGGCGTCGGTCCAGAACCGCGTCGTCGCCTGGTCGCAGACGTGAAGCACGGTCGCCGGCCGGACGATCAAGGTGCTCGTTGTGGGCACGGCTGCCGGACGGGAATGTGTTCGGACCGTGGCGCACCGTCGGGTCCATTGGGCAGGGCGGCGTCCCCAACGCCCTGTGGCGAGCGGCGGTGGACGCGACCCTCCCGGCGGGGACCTACACGATCGCCGATTCAGACCCGGGGACGTGGTCATCCAACAGCGGAACTGGCGACGCCGGGGTGTTCTGGACCACGGGCTACAGGATCCCGTAGCTGGCTGACACGCGGGACCCGATCAGGCGAGGCATCCCGCGCGCTGTTGTGCGGGCGTTGCGACCGCGGTGGCCGTGACGTTGGCCACGGCGTCCACGCTTCAGGGCATATCCAATTCCCTGGAGATTGACCCCCGTGCTCGCATACATCAACGCCCCCCTTGCCATCGCGCCCGATCCGCGCCAACGCGCCTGGGCCGGCAGCCGTCTTGGCGGTCCCGGCTCCGGTGTCGGCGAACTGTGGCTTGCCCATGGCGGGTCGACGGTGTCAGACGGTCCCCATGCAGGCCGGACCCTTGACGAGCTTGCCGAGGCACACCCGTATGACCTCGTGGGCACGCGCGCAACGGCTGCCGCTTCCGGCCGCTTCCCGCTGCTGGCCAAACTGCTGGACACCGCGGGCTGGCTTTCGGTCCAGGTCCACCCCGACAACGCGATGGCCCAGCGGGTTGAAGGCCCCGGCGCCTGCGGCAAGAGCGAGGCGTGGCTGGTGGTTGACGCCGCGCCAGGTGCCGTTGTCCTGACCGGGGTGAGGCCCGGCGTGAGTGGCGATCAGATCCGCGCGTCCGTTGGCGAGGAGCAGCTTCCCGAACTGCTCAGCCAGGAGCGCGTTGCCGCCGGCGATGCCGTGGACGTCCCCGCCCGCACCATCCATGCGCTTGGACCGGGGCTGCTTGTCTACGAGATCCAGCAGCCGTCCGACACCACGTACCGGCTGCACGACTGGGGCCGGACGGGCCGCGCCCTGCACGTTGACCTTGGCCGCCAGGCGCTTGACGCCGGTCGCCACGCGCGGGTCCGCCGCGGCGGTGGCCGTGTTGACGGCACGGTCATTACGTCGGCCTCGTTTGCGGTGGATCGCCTGGGCGTCACGCCGTCCGGACGCGAGCTCGCCGCCGACCATGGCTCATGTCGTGTGCTCACCGTGCTGGACGGCGAGATTGACTTGGGCGATGCGCCTGCGCGCCGGCTCGAGACCCACGCCACGGTTGTCCTGCCCGCCGCGGCGCCCGCGCTCACGATGCGCGCGGTTGGGAAGCGCGCCACGGTTCTGGTGGCCCGCGTTCCCTGACGGGCACGGCTTGGGCATCCGTTGTGACGGGATCGGCCCAGCGTAGAGCCTGAACGCCCAACCTTCTGGTTGTCCGGGTCTCCAGTGAGTCCGAGGCCCGGACTCCATCCCTTGACCTCTCGGCCACCTCCCCAATCCCCCAACACGTGACCCCGGAGCCCACCGCATGTCCTACTCCGCCTACGAGACCTGGCGCGATACCCCAATTGACGGGGAGCCGTGGCTGTCCGTTGTCATCCCGGCCTACAACGAGTCGGAGCGGATTGTCCCCACGGTTGCCGCCACCGCCGTCCACCTCTCGGCCCTCGGCCGGCCGTGGGAGCTCATCGTCTCGGACGACGGCTCACGCGACGCCACCGTGGAAGTGCTCAAGGGTCTTGGCCTGGCCAACCTGCGGGTGGTCCTCGCCCCGGCCAACGCCGGCAAGGGCGCTGCCGTCCGCCGCGGCATCCTCGCCGCCCGCGGCGAGCTGGTCCTCTTCGCCGACGCCGATAACTCCACCCCCATCGAGGAGATCGACCACCTCGTTGCCGCCATCAACAGCGGTGCCGACGTGGCGGTTGGCTCGCGTGCGGTGGAGGGCGCCGAGGAGTCAAGCAAGTCGCGTCTCCGCCACGCCCTGAGCGCAATCTCGCGCGTGCTC
>CAIXZV010000501.1 GCA_903924005.1 uncultured Chloroflexota bacterium
CCCACCTTCGCGTACAGCTATGGCCCCATGGACTACAAGAGCGGGGCGGGCTCCAACGCCTACCTCCCCCAGCTCATCACGGCGGGCCTACAGAGCTTCCCCACCCCGCCGGACGCCGCGCTGCCCACGCTCACGGCCCACGTGGTACGCAATGACGGCTTTGAGCGCATCGTGACCGCATCGGCCCAATCCACCATGGCGGCGGTTCGCGCAGCGGTCAAACACGTCGTCTTCATCATCAAGGAGAACCGCACCTACGACCAGGTCTTGGGAGACCTCCCGGTTGGCAACGGCGACCCGTCGCTAGCCGTGTTTGGCAAGGCGCTCACCCCCAACTTCCACGCGCTGGCAACCGGCTTCGTGACGCTGGACAACATCTACGCCACGGCAGAAGTCAGTTATGACGGCTGGCTCTGGTCCACGGCCGCCCAGGCGCAGGACGTGATCCAGAAGCAGTTCCCGGTCTTCTACGCGGGCCGCGGCCTCAGCCTTGACGGCGGCGGGGCCGGTAACAACCGCGGTGTCAACGTCGCGCTCCCCACGCTGGCCGAGCGCCTGGCCGCCAACCCCCTCACCGCGGACGATGCCGACATCTTGCCCGGCCAAACCGATGTGGGCGCACCCGACGGGCCCGACAACGAGGTCAACACCGGCTACCTGTGGGACGCGGCCCTCCGCGCGGGCCTCACCGTCCGCAACTACGGGTTCTTCCTTGACGGCGCGCGCTATGCGATGCCCGCCGCCTCTGCCTACGGGATCCCGCTGGAGCGCCACCCGTTTGCCACGCAGACCACCGTGGCAATCCCGGGCAACGCGGCGCTGGCGCCGTTCACGGACCCGTACTACCGCGGGTTTGACCCGTCCTACCCGGACTACTGGCGCTACCAGGAGTGGGCGCGCGACTTTGATACCCGATACGTGGCCGGCGGCGAGGATCTGCCGTCACTCACCCTTGTGCGGTTCATGAACGACCACACCGGCAACTTCGCCACCGCCATCGACGGCGTCAACACACCCGAGACGCAGCAAGCCGACAACGACTACGCCGTGGGCCTGCTGGTGGAGAAGATTGGGCAGAGCAAGTTCGCGTCAGACACAGTGATCTTTGTCATTGAGGACGACGCCCAGGACGGCCCGGACCACGTGGACGCGCACCGCACCACGGCGTATGTCGCGGGTGCCCATGTCCGCCAGGGCGCGCTTGTGTCAACGCAGTACAACACCATCGACTTCCTGCGGACCATCGAGGAGGTGCTGGGTCTTGCGCCGATGAACCTCAACGACGCGGTGGCCACGCCCATGGCGGACGTCTTCACCACAACGCCCGCTCCGTGGACCTTCACGGCCGCACCGTCAGCTGTGCTGTACGGGACGAAGCTGCCGCTTGGCCCGGCTCCTGCGGGTCTGACCGTGCCGTCGCCGGCCCACGATGCCGCGTACTGGGCGCAGGCCACCGCCGGTATGGACTTCACAAGCGAGGACGCGTTTGACTTCGCGGTCTACAGCCGCCTCACGTGGGCCGGGATCATGGGCGCGGCCCCATACCCGGAGACTCGGTCCGGTCTCAACCTGCGCGACGGCCGCGGGGCGCTGCTGGCCGGGTACTGAGCCCAATCCCGTCTGGCACAGGAAACAGCAACGGCGCCGGGGGTGCCCGACGCCGTCGCTGCCTGCCTGAAGGGCCCGAATGACCGGCCTGAAAGGCTCCGCTTACTGGTTGATCTTGATGTTGCTGATCACCGTGCCAAGGACCTCGGCGTCCGCGTCGAACGTGGCGCCGGGCATCCCGATCACGGCAAGCGTGAGCGTTGGCGTGGAGGATCCGCGGTTCACCACCACCACAAGCTCCTCCGTGCCTGCAGCCAGGAGACCGTTGCCGGTGTGCCGCACGTAGATCGCCGTGGCGTCCAGGCCGTCAACAGAGCCGGTCTGAGAGTCCATCAGCTCGTACAAGTCAGTGTTGGTCTTGAAGTCTGAAACAACCGTGGCGTACGCGCGGTTGTCCTGGGCGATCTGGATCGCCACCGGCGGCACTTCCGAGTTGAGCACGATCTTGATTGGCTTGGGATCAAAGAGCATGCAGTTCCACTCGGGGTACTCGGTCACCGTGTACCAGCCGGCCGGGTAGCTCACGGTGATCCCGGCCGACGGCGAGCCGCAGTCAACAAGGGCGCCCCCGCTGCCCGATGGGCTGCCGCTGGGGACCGTGGTGGGGCCCGACGTGGGGGCCGAGGTAGCGGCGCCGGAACCACCCGGATCAACCGAGATGAGCGGAGCGGGTGTGGTGGAGCTGGCGGGACCGGTGGGCTTCGGCGATGTGAACACCAGGCCCGGCGTTGGCGAGGCCTTGGCGCCAACCGGGAACCACGACGGCTTGGCGATGAAGCCGTAGGCGAGGACGCCCGCGATCAGCAGGACAATCAGGATGAGGATGGTCTTGCCGCAGCCACCACCCTTCTTCGGCGGCGGTGCGCCCCAGGCGGGCTGCCCCTGCGGTGCCCATCCTGGCGGAGGTGCGCCCCAGCCGGGCTGCCCCTGCGGCTGCTGACCCCAGCCCGGAGGCGGCTGCTGGCCCCACGGCTGCTGCATCGGCTGCTGCGGGGGCATGGGCTGCTGCGGGGGCATCGGCTGCTGCATCGGCTGCTGCATCGGCTGCTGCGGGGCACCCCACGCGGGCGGCGCCGGCTGCTGCGGCGGCATCGGCTGCTGCGGGGCCTGACCCCAGCCCGGAGGCGGCGGCTGCTGGCCCCACGCCTGCGGCGGCTGCTGCGGGGCACCCCACGCGGGCGGCGCCGGCTGCTGCGGCGGGATCGGCTGCTGCGGGGCCTGGCCCCAGCCC
>CAIXZV010000502.1 GCA_903924005.1 uncultured Chloroflexota bacterium
GCCCGCCCGGCCAGCCCGTGGGCCGGCGAGACCGGCACCGCAGGCTCCGTGGCCGTCGTGGGCGCGGGCAAGATGGGCTTGCCGCTCGCCGCGCAGTTCGCCTCGCACGGCTGGAACGTGACCGCGGTGGACATCAACCCCGCAGTTGTGGCCGCCATCAACGCGGGCCTCTCCCACGTCGGCGAGGAGCCGGGGCTTGCGGAGCTGGTTGCCCGCGTCCACGCCGAGGGCCGCCTCCACGCCACCACGGACGCCGCGGCCGCCGCGCGCGCCAGCGACGTCGTGGTGCTGATCGTGCCCGTCATGCTCGATGCGGACCACCAGCCGGACTACCGCTACATGGACCCCGCGGTCGCGTCGATCGCGCCGGGCGTCCACCAGGGCATCACGGTGGTCTTCGAGACCACGCTGCCCATCGGCGACACGCGCCGCCGCTTTGCCCCCGCGCTGGAGGCGGTCTCCGGGCTCAAGGCGGACCGCGATTTCTTCATCGCCTTCTCACCTGAGCGCCTGTTCAGCGGCGCGGTCCTGGCCAACCTCGCCGCGTACCCCAAGCTTGTGGGCGGCATCGGCACCGCGTCCACCGAGAGGGCCGCCCAGTTCTACGCGGCCGTCCTGGATGCCGAGGTGGTGGCGATGACCTCCTCCGAGGCGGCCGAGTTCAGCAAGCTGGCCGACACCACGTATCGCGACGTCAACATCGCGCTCGCCAACGAGTTTGCGCAGGCCGCGGACCTGTGGGGCGTGGACGTGCAAGAGGTGATTGCGGCCGCCAACAGCCAGCCGTACAGCCACATCCACCAGCCTGGGATTGGCGTGGGCGGTCACTGCATCCCGGTCTACCCGCACCTGCTGCTGTCGCGCGCCCCCGGTCTGCGTCTGGTGGAGACGGCGCGCGAGGTCAACGACGGCCAGACCGGCCGGGCGCTCGCCGCGCTTGACGGTCTGCTTGGCGGTCTGTCCGGCGCCCCGGTCCTTGTGCTTGGCATCACGTATCGCGAAGGCGTCAAGGAGCTGGCGTACAGCCGGGCCATCCCGCTGATCGCCGCGCTGCGTGCCGCGGGCGCCGATGTCGCCGCCTACGACCCGCTCATGGACGACGCCGAGATCGCGGCCATCGGGGCCCGCCCCTGGCACTGGGGCGACGCCGGCCCGTTCCGCGCGGTGATCACGCAGACCGGCGACAGGCGGTTCCTCGCGCTGGACGCGGCGTGGTTCCCGGAGCTATCCGTGGTCTACGACGGGCGCAACAGCCTGCGGGCGCTGGCGCTCCCGGCAGGCGTGACGTACCTGGGCGTAGGCGTCCAGGCCGCAACCCGCGCCCAACCCGCGTAGCTGCCGGTCTAGGAACGCAGTGTTTGGCAACCGCTGGGTTGTGCTGCGTGAGGGCCAGCAGCGCCGGTGGGGCGGGGATTTGCGGCGGGCATACCTGCTTGACGGGCTTGCGGACCGCACGGGTGCCGCACTCGTTGACAATTGGCGTATCGGCCCGCTCACAAACGCGCTCCGCAAGCACCGCGGGCACCGCTGGGAGCTCTGGCGATCACGGGCCCACGTTGCCTCACCCGAGCTGCTGCGGCCCGCTTCGCTTGAAGCGATCGGTCGATTTGGTCGCGCGGCGGTTGTGGACATTCACGATCACCCACTCGCCCAACTGCGCGCCTTTGGGATCCCGCCATCGCCAGAACGCGAGGTGGAGTTGCGCGGGTTGCTTGACGCGAACCTGGCAGCGTTCCGCTGGTACATCGTCCAATCTGGGTCATTCGTGAAGCTGGCAGGCCTGGACCCTGCCCGGACGATCGTCGCCCCCAACGGGACGGACACGGCACACGTCACGCGTCACCCCCTCCCGCTGGCGCCCGTCGTTGGCTTTGTCTCCGGTGCCGCGGCAGGCCGGGGGATTGAGACGCTTATCGAGGCCGTCCGGCTGGCGCGTACCGAGATTTCCGGCTTGACGCTGCGCCTGTGGCTTGTGGCGACAGGCGATGAAAGCCGCGAGTATCTCGAGCGGCTGACAGCAGCATCGGCTGCCGAGCCGTGGATAGCGATCGGCGAAGCGCCATACGCGGCGCTTGACGCGGCACTTGCCACCGCGTCGATTCTGGCAGTGCCACACCCGGCGAACGACTACATGGACACCGTCCTGCCCATCAAGCTCTTTGACTCCATGGCGGCCGGCCGCCCACTTGTGGTCACGCCACGAGTGGAGATGGCCGAGGTTGTCCAACGGCACCAGGCGGGTCTGGTTGCCCGCGGTGACAAGCCCGCCGATCTCGCCGAGGCGATCTCGAGGCTCGCCGGCGATCAGGGCTTGGCAGAGCGCCTTGGCGCGAACGCCCGAGTTGCCGCTGAGCGCGAGTTCGACTGGCGGATCATCGGTGCCCGGCTGGCGGATGCACTCCTGGCACGCACGAGTCCATGGTGGACGCCGGCCCGGCGCCGGCGCCGGGTACTGGGTTAGGCTTCAAGACATGCGTATCGTCAGCGTCGTGGGGACCCGTCCGCAGTTGATCAAGGCGGCGGCCCTCATGCCGGTGCTTCGGCGTCGGCACCAGGAGGTCTTTGTCGACACAGGCCAGCACTACGACGAGTCGATGGCTGGAGCCTTCTTCGCTGAGCTGGACCTGCCGCGCCCGGACTACTCCCTTGGCGTTGGGGGCGGCGGGCACGCGGAGCAGACGGCGAAGATGCTGGAGCGGCTGGAGCCGATCCTCCTCGATGAGCGGCCGGACGCCGTGCTGGTCTATGGCGATACAAACTCCACGTTGGCCGGGGCGCTGACGGCGGCCAAGTTGGGGATCCCTGTCGCGCACGTTGAGGCGGGGCTTCGATCCTTTGACCGCCGGATGCCAGAGGAGATCAACCGAGTCGTCGCGGACCACCTGTCGCGCTGGCTGTTTGCACCCACGCCCACAGCCGTTGCAAACCTCGCCACCGAGGGGATCGTCCAGGGTGTGCTCATGGTTGGCGACCTGATGCAGGACCTTGCCGCCCGGGTGGCCGCTGACGTCCGCGACCCCGCTGTCCTGGGGCCCATCGGCAAGCGCCTGGGCATGCGTCTGACCTCGGGTGGCTATCTCTTTGCCACGATCCACCGGGCGGAGAACCGCAACCCGGCAGCGCTGCGGTCTTGGGCGGCGACCCTGGCCGCTGCAGGCTCGCTTGACCGCCCGGTTGTGCTTGCCCTGCACCCGGGCACACGCGCCGCGCTGGAGCGCGAGGGGATCACGCTTGCAGACGGCGTCGCCGTTGTGGAGCCGCAGGGCTACCGCACAACGCTCTCGCTCCAGTTCCACGCCGCAGCGGTGCTCACGGACTCCGGCGGCGTCCAGCGCGAGGCGGCCTGGCTTGGCGTGCCGTGTCTGATCCTCCGAGATCGCACCGAGTGGGTGGAGGCCGTGGCCGAGTCCGGCGGACGCATGGTGGTGGTTGGCCTCGATGGCGCGAAGACCCTCGGCGAGCTCGCGCGTCTGGCGCCGGCCGACACATCGCCCGCGCTGGCCGCAGAGCGCGCCCGCACACTCCGGCTCGCACCGGCCGGGGCTGCCGCTGCGGTGGCGGCGGCCCTGGAGGCGGCGGCCCCTTGAAGATCGTGATGTTCGTCCACAACGACATGACGATGGACGTGCGGGTGCAGCGCGAAGCCACCAGCCTTGCGGCGGCAGGACATCAGGTGACGGTGATGGCGCGGCCGCGCGATGTCCGCTCGCAGATTGGTGAGACTGATACCCATGGCGCCTACGCGATCGTCCGGGTGCCGATGCCGGGGGGCTGGCGTCGCCCGTGGTCGGTGGCACAGCTGCCGGGTCGCGTGATCAACGCAGTGGTGTGCCGCCTGCAGGGCCGCCAGAGGACAAGGTCAACCGGACCGCGGCCCATCGACTTCATGGTCAAGTGGCGGTTTGCCGTTCTTGGCTGGAACGCCCGTGCCGCCGCGGCCGCGCCCTACGCCGATGTGTACCACGGCCATGATCTCTCGGGCCTGCCCGCCGCCGTCCGTGCCGCCGACCGAAACGGCGGCCGCGTGGTGTACGACAGCCACGAGTTCTTCGTGGAATCCGGAAATACCGCGCTGCAGCCCACCTGGGTCCGGCAGCGGCTGGCAAATCTGGAGCGACGCCTCGCCGGACGTTCGGTTGCGCTGATCACGGTCAACGAGACGCTCTCGGCGATCCTCGGCGAGCGGCTTGGCGTTGTGCGGCGCGTCGTTGTCTACAACACGCCGGCGTCGCTCGAGGTGCCGGCCGGCGATCCCACCAGCGCCCGGGCCAACTCGCCGCTGCGTGCTGCCTTGGGCGGGGGCGACGGCCCGATCGCGCTTTACCACGGCGGGTTCATGGCCAACCGCGGGCTGCTCACGCTGGTGCAGGCCTTCAGAGCCCCGGTGGTGGACGGCGTCCATCTGGCGTTTCTCGGCGCAGGGCCACTGGCCGGAGAGCTCCGGCGTCTTGCGGCGGATCCTGCCTTCGGCGGGCGCGTGCACGTGTTCGATGCGGTGCCGCCGTCGGAGCTGCTGGCCTGGGTTGCCGGTGCGGATGTGGAGTGCATGGTCAACGCCCCGGCGTCCGAGAACGAGCGCCTCTCCACGCCCAACAAGCTGTTTGAGAGCCTCGCCGCCGGCGTCCCCGTGGTGTCGAGCGACTTTCCGGAGCGGCGCAGGATCGTGATGGACGGAGCGACCGGGCCGCTCGGCGCAGTATGCGACCCCGCAGACCCGGCGGCCGTCGCCGCCGCGATCGCTGCCCTCGTGAATGCCCCGGCGGCCGAGCGTAATGCATTGCGTGCACGCTGCGCCGAGGCGGCGCGCACCTCGTGGAACTGGGAGCACGAGGGCGCCAAGCTTGTTGCGCTGTACGCGGATCTCGCCGCTGAGGGTGCCGCCCGATGACCGACGATCCGCAGCCGAGAGTCCCGCAGCGGCTGGTGCTGGTCCTGCCGTCCACGGGCGAGTTTGACTCGCGCACGTGGCGGATCGCGAGCGCGGCGGTCGCCCGCGGTCACACGGTGACTGTGGTGGCGCGCCACCGTCCGGGCTTGCCGGAGCGCGAAGAGCACCCCGCCGGCTACACGATCCTGCGCACGCCGGTCTCTGCGGTGGACGCCCTGCCACTGCCGCGGGCGGTCAGGGCCCGGATCCGGCGCAAGCGCGAGGTGGACCGCGCCACCGCGGCAACGTCCGCTGGCACTGACGCGGGAGGCCCCGATGGCGCCCCCGCTGCGGAGGCCCGCGGAGCACGGCCCGGTGTTATGACGCGGTTGCGCCGCCTCCCCGGTGCGCTCCTCAGGGTCATTCGTATCGCCCTCACCGTGCGCGCACACGGCGCGGCGGTCCAGCGTCTGACCGTCGTGGCCGACGTGATCCACGCGATGGCTTTCATGGGCATCCCGGTTGGTCTGCGCCTCGGCCGCCGGCTCGGCGTCCCGGTGGTGTACGACGCCCGCGACATCTACGTTGATGCCAACAACCTCGCGCGGCTGCCGCGCCCTTTCCGCACCGTGTTGGGCCGGATCGAGCGGGGTTGGGCAAGGTCAGCCGCGGCACGCCTCACCGTCAACGAGCCGTATGCCCATGTGATGGCGGCGCGCTGGGACGTGGAGCCCCTGGTCATCGTGATGAATTGCGCCTACCGCTTCACGCCGCCAGAACCGCGCGAACGGCGTTTCCACGACGTCCTTGGCCTGCCGGCGACAGCGCGCGTCATCCTGTACCAGGGCGGTCTTGCCCCCGGACGCGGGATTGAGCAGTTGGCCCTTGCCGTCCCCACCGTCCCCGATGCCCATCTGGTCCTGCTTGGCTATGGCCCGCAGGCATCTGCCTGGCAGACTGAGGCGGCCAAGCACGGGTCACGCACGCACGTGCTCGACGCCGTGCCGCCGCCGGAACTCCTGGCTTGGGTGGCGTCCGCCGATGTGGTGGCGATGCCTATCCAGCCGTCTACGCTGAACCACCGCCTCACCACGCCAAACAAGCTGTTCGAGGCAATTGCGGCAGGTGTGCCGGTATTAGCCAGCGATCTGCCGGGCATGAGCGGGATCGTGGCCGAGGTTGGCGCGGGCACGCTTGTGGACCCGACGGATGTCCAAGCTATCGCTGAGGCCCTGACGGACCTGCTATCTCTGCCGGATGATCAGCGCGCCGCGATGGTTGCGAGGGAGTTGGCCGCCGCTCGCGAGCGATATAACTGGGATGTGCAGGCTGAAGCCCTCTTCGCGATGTACGGGCGGATCTCGGGTCGCGCATGGTGACCGGCAACGGCCGCCGGGCCGTCTTGCTTGTGGCCAACGCGGCCGCGCCGTATTCGCGGGCTTGGCGTGTCGGGCGCTCGCTGGCCGCGGCTGGCTGGCAGGTGGAGATCGCGGCTGTCGCTGAAGGCGACCACCCGCGTGAGGAGCGCGACGGCGAACTCCTGATCCGGCGGTACGCGCCGCGCGGGCCGTTCGCCTTTGTCGCCACCGCACGCACGGCCAAGCGTGGTGGCGTCATCGGCAGGCTTCGCTCCTACGGGATTGCCGCGGTAAAGCTGGTGGCCTGGCCTGCGCACGTGCGCGGCTGGTGGGCAGCGCTTCGAGCGGAGCTGCCGCCTGCTGATCTGTACCACGCGTTTGGCATCCTCACCATCGGGGTTGCCGAGGACCTTGCCGCTCGCTCGCGCGCCGCGGGCCGCCGGGCCGTCGTGGTCTACGACGTGATCGACGTGATCCTGGAATCAAACAACATCGAGCGCGTGCCGGGCCCGGTGCTGGCCTGGTATCGGCGCAAAGAGCGAGGTTGGGTTCGCCGCGCTGACGCCGTCATCACGGTCAACGACCCAATCGCGGACCACCTCGCTGCTACGTGGCAGCTGGTCGTGCGCCCAACCGTTCTGCTCAACTGTCAGCCCCGGTGGACGGTACCGGAGCCCCGGCCAAACCTCATTCGTGCGGCAACAGGCATCCCGGCCGAGCGCCAGATCGTGGTGTTCCTGGGGCGGCTCGGCCGCGAGCGGGGTCTTGAGGAGGCGGCCGAGGCTGTCCTCACCCTGCCAGACGCTGCCCTTGTCCTGATTGGCTTTGGGCCCTGGGAGGAGCGACTGCGGGCGAAGGACGCGGATCTCCGGTACGCGGGTCGTCACTTCACGCTGCCGCCCGTGCATCCAGATGCAGTCCCGGCCTGGACCGCGTCAGCCGATGCCTCAATCATCGCTGTGCCAGCGAACTCGCTGAACCAGCGCCTCTCCACGCCAAACAAGTTCTGGGAGTCGCTCACCGCGGGTACGCCCGTGGTGGTTGGGCGGGACCTTGAGGTCATGCGGGAGATCGTTGAGCGCGACGGTGTTGGCGCCATTGCCGATCCTGCGGACCCAGCCGACCTCGCACGAGCACTGGGGCCGCTCCTGGGCAGTGCAGAGGCTGCCGCGAGCGCCCGTCAGCGTTGCATCGCCATCACCCGGGACCGCTACTGCTGGGAGACTGCGGTCGTGCCGTACCTCGATTTGGTCGTTGCTCTGACCGGTAGCGCCTGATCGTTTCGGGCTTCATCACGGTCCAGCCCGATGGCGTCGTTGGGCTAGACTGTTGACGTGACCGACCCCCTCCGCCCGATCGACGGCCGGGCGAATGCCAGCGCATCCTTGCCAGAGGGGCCTGTCACCGTTGACCCCCGCGCCGTTGACCCCATTTCTGCTCGGACTCTGGAGCGTCACGTCCAATCGCGGCTCCTTGAGCTCGAGACGGATCTGGTCCACTACAAGCGATCCCGGGACGGGTGGAAGCGGCGGGCGGAGTCGCTTGCGGCGGAGATGGACTGGACCCGCGAACGGGTGGCGCGTCTCGGACGCCCGTTTCGGGTCTGGCTGGCTATCCGCCGTGTTGCCCTGAACCCTCGATCGATCGTCCGGCTCCCTGTCGAGCTTGGTCGCGCGCTCATTGAGCCGCTGGAGCCGATCCGCATCCCGCCCCGGCCGGTGGCCCCCGAGCACGTTCGGGATGAGGCGAGGGCGGCCGTCCGGGCTGCAACGCTGGAGCGGTGGCTCCACCCCGAGCCGCTCCGGCCCTTGGCCGGATTGCGGGTGGCAATCATCGCGGACCGGCCGCTGATCGACGGCCTTGCCCCTGAGTGCCACCTTGTGGAACTCCGTCCCGATCGTTGGCGCAGCCAAATGGAGGTCGAGCGACCAGACTTGCTTCTTGTCAGCTCGGCCCGCGATGGCAACGGCGGATCTTGGCGCTACCGTGTGGCGACCCACGCGTATCGACCGTCCATCGGTCTGCCCGACCTTGCCGCGCTAACAGCGTGGTGCACCGCCAACGGCGTGCCGACCGTCTTCTGGAATGTTGACGATCCTGTCCAGACGGACCGCTTCGCCGAGGCCGCTGCGATGTTCGACTGGATCTTCACCGTGGATCCCGGAAGCGTTGACGCCTATCTGGCGCTCCCGCTCCGTCGGGCCGCAGCCGTCGACGTGCTCCGACCCGCGGTCCAGCCGCGGGTTGCGCTGATGCGCGTTCAGACTGAGGCGCCAACGCCCTCCGCCCTCATGATCGGCGCCGGTGCGCCGTCGTGGCGCCTCGACCGGCGGGACGCGCTCCTGCGGCTGGCGACCGCGGCAGCCGGAGTCCAACTCACCGTCCTGGATCCCTGGCTGGGCACCGTGCCGCGGACCGACCTCCCGGAGGCCATCCGGTCTGCCCGACGAGCTGGGTCTCCCGCAACGCACCGCCCGGAGGTGCTCGTTCGGCACGCCGTCGCCCTTGTGCCATCAGCCTCTGTGGATGTCCTGCCCTTCGCGGCGCTTGAGGCTCTCGCCTGCGGCACACCGGTTGTGATGACCTCCCACCGTGAGGTGGCACCCTTGGCGGACGTGCTCGTCAGTGACAATGACGCTGCGGCGCTGCGCGCCGCGGTGGATCGGTTCGCGACTGACCCCGCGGCGAGTGCTGCCGCGCGCACGGACGGGCTACGTCGCGCGGTGCGGGGCGGAACCTACCGTGACCGGCTCGCCCACATCGCGCGAACCGTCGGCCTAACCGCGGCGACGCCGCCCATCGGCATCTCGATGGCCGTGTTGCTCTCAGGTACGGGTGCCGTCGAGCACGCGGTCTCCGTCGTGGCTACCCAGGAGCGCCAGCCGGAAGAGGTCATTGTCGGCGCTGAAGACTGGGCAGACGGACGAACGCTGCAGGAGCGCCTTGCCCGGGCCTGCCCGGGCTTGCCGGTCCGGGTCGTCGAGGTGCGCGTGGATCTCGGGAGACCGGCCGCAGCAGCTCGCATCGCGGCGGCAGCGGTCAGCCCCTGGCTACTCCCGCTGACGGTGGCGGACCCTGTCGATACGGGCCTTGTCGACCGGGCAGCCGCAGCGCTTATGGCCGGGCTACCGTCCCCGACGGCGCTCGTCGGGCGCACCGCCGTGCTGGGAGGGATTGGCCTTTGGACCGAAGGCGTTGGCCCGGAGCATCCAGCATGACGCGCGTGCTGCTGTACTCGCCCGCGAATCTGAACATCATGGACGGGTCCTCGATCTGGGTGCAGTCGGTTGCCGAGACGCTTGCAGCCGACCCGAGCGTCCAGTTGGTGCTGCCGCTCAAGGCGCCCGAGCGGCGCGACCTCATCACCGGTGCGCTCCGGGACCGGCCCGGCATCGAGCTTCTGGAGCCGACGACCTTCCAAAAGCGGGTTCGACCCTCCGGCCTCGGCATTGACGCGGCCCTCGACTGGATCGAGCATCTTGACCGCGAGCAGCGGTTCGACGTGTTCATCCTTCGCTCATTCGAGCTGTGCCTCGCAGCTGCGCTCCGCCCGCGTCTGCGGGGAAGGCTGTGGAGTACCTACATCCTCGAGCCCGAACGCGATCTCGGATCGACGGCGTATCTCGCCGACATGGCCGCGATCACTGTGGCGTCCGAGTTTGTCGTCTGCCAGTCCGAAGAGATGCGCCAGCTTCTCGAGCAGTTCGTGCCCGCCGCGCGGAGTCATACGATCCTGATCCCGCCGGCAATCCCACCCGGAGTGCCGCGGGCGGATCCGGCTCGACCCGGACGGCGCCTCATCTACACGGGCAAGTTCCACCCGTTCTACCCGGTGCCCGACCTCATCGACGCCTTCGTGCCGCTGCGCGAGCGGTTCGGCGATATCGAGTTCCACGTCGTGGGCGACAAGATTTGGCGAACCCCCGAAGACCACGCGTATGCGGATGCTCTCGAGACCCGTCTCGGACGCACTGCCGGCCTGGTCTGGCACGGCGCGATCAGCCGGTCGGCCGTTGCGGACCTTCTCGCCGGCGGCGGCATCGCGTTGAGCATCTGGGACCGCCGCCACGGTCCGCGTTCAAACGACCTGGTCGTGTCAACCAAGCTGCTGGACTACTGCGCGGCGAGTATCCCGGTGGTCCTCAACCGCACGGTCGCCCAAGAGGGGATCCTCGGCGAGGACTATCCGCTGTTCGTCGATGGCCTCGACGAGGTGTCGCCGCTGCTCGAGCGCCTGCTGGGCGACGCCGAGCTCTACCGGAGGGCCGCGGACCGGTGCTGGGCGGCCACCCGGCGGTTCACGTACCCGGTGGTCGTCAGTCGACTCAGGCCGTTCCTTGCCCGCCCGCTTGACTCTGCTGCTGTCGCTGCGGCGCTGGCCGATCGGCCCAAACTCGACGGCGCGGCGCTCACCCTCGGCGTGCGCGTGGACGTCACCGCTGAGCAGGCAGCGGATCCGGGAGCCGAGGCCGTGAGGCGAACCATAGCGGCGCTCGCGCTGCTCAGGGCGCTCTTGTCGGTTGATGACCGTTTCCGTCTCACCATCCTCGCGGGACCCGACCTCTCGATCGGCACCGGAGTCCGCTCGGTTGTTGAGCAGGACGCCTTGCTTGCCCGAGCGACCGCGATCGAGTGCAACCTTGATGCGGCAGCCTGGGCGATGTGCATGGGCTGGCAGGTCACCGACTGGGACAGCAGCGAAGCCACGCTGGACCTGGCGCCGGGCGCGGCGTGGTGCGGCATCGGCGGGTCTCTCGCCGTCCGGCTGCCAGATGCCGGTGCGACACCGCCGTCGTACGGCCAACTCGCCGCTGCGATCGCGGGGATCGTCTGGAGTGACGACTGGGAGGACAAGGTGGCTGCCGCCCGTATGCGGTTCCCGGGGCCGGATGCCACAACGAGCGTGGAGTCGACACGCCTGTGAGGATCCTGCACGCGCCCCGGAACATCGCTGACCAGGCAGGGATCGTGGTACGCGAGATGCGCGCCATGGGTCATGACGCCGAGGTCTGGGAGTACGACTCGTCGCCGTTCGGCTTCCAGAGCGACCGCACGATCAGCACGCTGACACGGGACCCAGTCGTGTACTGGACGACGTTCCTCGAGGCGATCGACCGGTTTGACGTCTTTCACTTCCACTTTGCACGGACCCTGTTCCCGGCTGCCATCGGCGGCATGCCGGAGCTCTGGGACCTGCCCATCTACCGGATGCTCGGCAAGCGCGTCTACTTCACGTGGCATGGCTCGGATTGCCGCATCCGCGAGATCCACGAGCGCGTCAACCCTTGGTCCTACTACAGGTTCTCAGACATTGCGGCTGACGACGATCGGACCCGCAAGACGATCGAGGTGGTCCGAACCTACGCAGACCGCATGTTTGCCACGTCGGCGGACCTCCTCCACTTTGTGCCGGAGGCAGAGGTTTCGCCGCGCGTGATCGACCTCGACGCCTGGCCGACGCGGTCTCCCGAGACCCGCGAGGTGCCGCGGGTGCTCCATGTGCCGTCGCGACGCGGCACCAAGGGGACGGAGATGATCCTCGCCGGCCTCGAGCGTCTCCGCTCAGACGGCGCCCTGTTTGAACTCCAGATCCTTGAGGGCGTCAGCCACGCGGAGGCCGTGACCGCCATCCAGAACGCCGATATCGTCGTCGACAACCTGCTCACCGGCGACTATGAGGTCGTGTCGATCGAGGCCATGGCCTCGAGCCGGGTGGCGGTGGCCAACATGCAATCAGCCACGACCGAGGCCCATCCGGATGCCCCCGTGGTCAGCGTTGATCCCGACACGTTCTACAGCAGGATGGCGTCGCTGATCGCCGACCCGGCCGAGCGTCGTCGGTTGGGAGCGCAGGGGAGGCCGTACGTCTCCCGGATCCACGGGGCGCCGATCATTGCGGCGCAGCTCCTGCGCGCCTATGCCGAACCGCAGGAGCCCGTTCGGCAGCGGTCGCTGCCAGACTGGCTGAGCGTCGAGGGGAACCGAGCCATCGAGCGACGGGACCGGCGCGTGGCCGCGCTCGAGCAGGACATCGCGCGCGGTCGTCGTCGCGAGGACGCCCTCAGGATGCGGCTCGGCCTGGAGCCGCTGGACGTGATTGAGCCCCAGAAGGCGGCGGACCGCATGAAGGACGCCCTGCCCGAGCCACTCCGGGTCGCTCTCAGGCGCTTGCGCTCGCGCGTCGCTGGGCGAGGGACCCAAACACGCCGCTAGAGGCCGATGCCCGGGCGTGGGTACCCCTATCTACCGGCTAGCGGGAGCGCTTGGCCCGAGCCTGAGCCGCGTTTGCGGCTGCCGTCCGGGCGGCGTCGGCAGCCGCCGCGATCTTGCGGGCGATTTCTGCATCACGGTCCACGCGGGCCTTTTCCGAGTGCTCTTCGTGCATCCGCACGATGTCCTCGGGATCGCCCTCGGCGACGATGTTGCCGCGCTCCAGCAGGATCGCCCGATTGCAGAACTCGGTCACCCAGTTCATGTCGTGCGTCACCATCACGATCGCCTTGGCGCTCGACATCAGGCTCACGATCCGCTGGCGCGACTTGGCCCGGAACACCGCGTCGCCCGTGGACAGGACTTCGTCAAGCAGCAGCACGTCGGGATCGACCACCGTTGCGATTGAGAAGCCGAGGCGGGCACGCATGCCGGACGAGTAGGTCTTGATCGGCGCCTCGATGAATTGGCCAAGATCGGCGAACTCGACGATCCCGTCCATCAACGAAAGCATGACCTTGTGGTCGATGCCGAGGAACGCACCCGCAAGCAGGATGTTGTCTCGGCCATTGAGCTCGGGGTCAAACCCGGCTCCAAGCGTCAGCAAGCTGGAAATCTGACCGCGCACATCGATCACGCCCTCGCTCGGCGTCAGGATGCCCGCCAGGACTTGCAGCAGCGTGCTCTTGCCGGCTCCGTTGGGCCCGATGACGGCGAGGCTCTCGCCGTGGGGCACTTGGAAATTCACGTGTCGAAGCGCCCAGAAGTGGTTAGGGCCATCCTTGCGGCGCAGCATGTTTTGGAACGTTGTGCGGACGGTCGTCTTCTTCGTGAAGCGCAGGCTGTACTGAACGCCAAGGTCCGCGACACGGATCGCGACGGGCCCTCCCGCCTCGATCGGCGGGCGGTTGGGGATCGCCACGCTGCTCACAGGACTTTCGCGAACGCGGGCTCGACCCGCTTGAAGAAGAGCGTGGCGAACGCAAGCAGGACGAGTGAGCTGATCAAGACGGTCCCCAGCGCGATGAAATCCGGTGCCGTCCGGTTGAAGATCGCATTGTGGTAAGACTCGAACAGCGTGGCCCATGGGTTCAGGTTGAGGATTGCTCCCACGACACGGCTCTTCTCCTGGATGGCCTGATACCGATCGGCCGTGTAGAGCGCCGGTGACAGGTAGAACCACAAGCGCAGCAGATGGCGCGCCATGTTGCCGAGGTCCCGGAAGAACACGTTGGCGCCGGCGAGGAACACCGCGACCGCGAGCGTGAACACGAATTGCACCGCCGCAATCAGCGGCACGAACAGCAGGTTGATGCTGATCCGGTCGGCGTAGAACAGGAGCAGCAGGCCCGCGAGGGGGATGAGGCCGAAAAGGAAGTTGGCAATGCCGCTAACCGTGGCCGCGAGCGGCAGGACGATCTTGGGGAACTGGACTTGCTTGATGATCTTCTCGCGCGACGTGACCGAGCTGATCGCGTCGTTTGTGGAGCTCGTGAACCACTTCCACGGCAGGATTGCGCAGAACA
>CAIXZV010000503.1 GCA_903924005.1 uncultured Chloroflexota bacterium
ACCAGCCCGGCGGCCAGCAGGTTGCGCCACGCAAGTCGGCCTTGGCCAAGCGTCATCGGTTGCCTCCTGAAGGGCGCCAGCGGCCCGTCGCAGGAGTGTAGGGACTTGCGGTGGCCCCAATACGCTGCCCGTGCCAGAATCGGCGCAATGACCCCTGAGACCCCAGCCGAAACTCCGCCCGAGAAGCCCGCCATCGTCCCGCTCTTTGGGCTGCGCCCCGCGCCGTCTGCCGTTGGGCCAAGGGATCTTCGCCCAGGGATCTCCGGTCTCGCGCCTGGCGAGCTGGAAGCCTGGATGACGGCCAACGGCCACCCGGCCTTCCGCGCCCGCCAGGTGCTGGACGCCGCGTGGCGCGGCAAGCAGACGACCTTCGGAGAGATCCACACGCTCCCGCCGGCCATCCGCGAGGCGCTGGACGCGGCCTTCCGGCTGGACACGATGGCCGAGACGGAGATCCTTGAGACCGATGGCGGGCTGACCGAGAAGGCGCTGCATCGGCTGTCGGACGGCCTCCTCATCGAATCGGTGCTCATGCACTACCCGGCCCGCCCGGCGGGGGCCCGGGAAGCCACGGAGACGCGCGCCGCCAACCGGGAGCGCCACACGCTGTGCATCTCGAGTCAGGCCGGGTGCGCGGTGGGCTGCCCCTTCTGCGCCACGGGCGAACTGGGCATGGAGCGGGACCTCGAGACCGCCGAGATCCTGGACCAAGTCCGCAACGCGCAGCGCCGGCTGGTGGCGGACGGCAAGCACCTCACCAACATCGTCTTCATGGGCATGGGCGAGCCGCTGCTCAACCTGGACCGCGTGCTGGCGTCCATCGAGGCGCTCAACGACAAGGCGCGCTTCGGCCTCGGCGCGCGGCACATCACGGTGTCCACGAGCGGGGTCGTGCCCGGGATCCGGCGGCTCACCGCGCTTGGCCCGCAGTTCACGCTGGCCGTGTCGCTCCACGCCGCGCGCAACCCCCTGCGCGACGTGCTGGTGCCGCTCAACCGGCGCTGGCCCGTCGAGGAGGTGGTGGCCGCCGCCCGCGAACACGCCGCCACCACCGGCCGACGCGTGACCTATGAGCTCACGATGATCGACGGGATCAACGACACCGATGCCGATGCCGACGCGCTGGCGCAGCTGCTCCGCGGCGACCTTGCGCATGTGAACCTGATCCCGATGAACCAGGTGGCGCACACGCCCTGGACCGGCACGCCGATCCCTGTGGTGGAGCGGTTTGCGGAGCGCGTAAAGGCGGCCGGCATTGCCGTGACCATCCGGTTCAACCGCGGCACCGAGATTGGCGCCGCCTGCGGCCAGCTTGCGGCCGAGCACGCGGGCCAGCCCACGCCCATCGTGGTGCAGCGCCGACGCGAGCGCATCGTCGCCCAGAGCGCCGCCGCCCTCCGAGGTGAGCGCAGCGACGAGCTGGCGCCGGCCGGGACAGGGGAGGGGAGCGCCTGATGGGTCTTCGTCGGCCGGGGGCGCTCATCGCCGCCAGCATCCTGGACTGCGATCTGGCGGCCCTCGGCGACGAGATCCGCCGGGCCGAGGCCGCGGGCGTGGACCGCATCCACCTGGACGTGATGGACGGGCACTTCGTCCCGAACCTCACGTTTGGATGGAAGACCATCGAAGCCGTCCGCCGCGTCACCGTGCTGCCCTTTGACGCGCACCTGATGATCGCCGAGCCCGGGCGCTGGACGGACAAGTTTCTCGATGCCGGGTGCGACTCCATCACCTTCCACGTCGAGGTGGCCGAGCCGCAGATTGCTCCCGCGCTGGCCCGTATTCGCGAGGCCGGTCGGCTGGCGGGGCTGTCGGTCAAGCCCGGCACGCCGCTGGCCTCGCTTTCGGCCTATCGAGATCTGCTGGACATCGTGCTGGTCATGACGGTTGAGCCGGGCTTCGGCGGCCAGTCGTTCATGACGGACGTGGCGGATGCCAAGCTGCTGGCGGCGCGCGCGTGGCTGGCGGCATCGGGCGCGTTTGAGGTCCAGGTTGACGGCGGCGCCAAGCTCGCCACGGGGGAGGTCATCGGCCGCGGCGGGACAGACGTGGTCGTGGTGGGCTCGGCGCTCTACCGGGCGGACGACATGGCTGCCGAAGTCGCGTCCATCCGCGCGGCGGTGGATGCGGCGCGTCGCCCGACACTCGGCACTGTCTGATGCGGGCGCTCCTCCAGCGCGTCACCCGCGCCGAAGTGCGCGTGGGCGACCGCGTCACGGGCTCCATCGGCCACGGGCTGCTGGTGCTGCTGGGCGTGGGCCACGGCGATGACGTCGCGACGGCCGATGCGCTGGCGAAGCGGATCTGCGAGCTGCGCATCTTTGAGGACGAGGCCGGGCGCACCAACCGCTCGCTGTTGGACATCGGCGGCGAGGCGCTGGTGGTCTCGCAGTTCACGCTCTACGCGGACACGCGCCGCGGTCGCCGGCCGGGCTTCACGGATGCTGCTGCGCCGGATCTGGCGGTAGGCCTCTGGATGCGCGTCGCCGAGGGCATCGAGGCCCAGGGCGTAAGCATCGGCCTGGGCGAGTTCGGCGCCGAGATGGCCGTGGAACTCGTCAACGACGGCCCGTTCACGATCTGGCTGGACACGGCCGACCGCTGAGGTCTCATGGCTCCCGTTGGTCGGGTGAATGCCACTCAAAGCGAGGCGACGGTCATCCGACGCGATCGTGCGGCGGCCCCAGGCTTAGCCCTGCGTCATCGGCGCATCGAGCAGGTCCCGGAGATTGCGCGCGAACTGGCCGTAGAAGTCCGTGATATACGCGGCCGAGGCGCGCCGCGCTGCGGCTGCGGCGAGCCAGGCGAGCGCCTCCCGATTGCGCCCGAGCAGGTGGAGCCCTGCGGGCATCGTGAGGTCGGCGTGGTCGGTCGCCGGGTAGGACGGGTAGGTGGGCATCGCCGACACGAGGGCCTCGAGGCTCGCGTACGGCCGGTAGTGCGGCACCGCGTACCGCTCGACCGCGTCCACGATCTCGGCGGCGACCGCCTCGACGTCCGACTCGGACCAGACCGTGAAGCGGCGGGGCTCGGGCAGCAGCCTGACCAGCGGGTCCCCGATCGTGCTGGAGCTGGGGTAGTACCGCAGATCGGCGAGCGTCGTCACCAGCCGCTCGAGGGCGACGTGGTGCAGCCCGACGACGACCGCGACGTCGTAGCTGCCCGGAGCGTGGGCGCGGACCGCCCCGACCCGCAGGAGGATGCCCGGCGCCAGCTCCTTCGCGTCGACGACGTCGCGCCGGCGGTATCCGGCCGCCTCGAACCTCGTCTTGATCGCCTTCGTCACGACGGTGAACGGGAACGGCATCCGACCCGATGGCCTCGATTCCATGGGCACCACATTAGCCGCTGGTTCGCGTCCAGGCGGATGACATTCGCGTGCGCATTGCGCGACGAGTGCCACGTCTCGCCCTCCTGAGACTCACCCGTCGCCGGCGGGGCCTCCGCAACACCGAGGCGGGGCCGCGTCAGCCCCGGCGGGGTCCCGGCCGCTTGCCTCGCAGCCTGACCCCCGTGTACACAAGCGTCAGGCCCGTGAGGAATGCCGGCACCAGGCCCCTGCCGGCAACCTCTGGGTCGCCGGAGAGTTGGGGCCACGCCCACACGACGACCGCGAGGAGCGCCGCGCCCACAGCGACCCAGACGGCCCAGCCGACACGCGGCGCGAACTCCCGCGCGCGGTCGCCCTCGGCGGGCGGTGCCTCGCTGGCCGGCAGGCGCCAGTCGGCCCAGCGCGCCGTGCTCGCGCGGGGCAGCCGGACGAGGTACGCGAGCCAGACGGCGACGACAGCCAGCTCCATCGCGAGCAGCGCCCTGGCGTTGTCGCGCAGGCCGTCAGGGGGCGCGACGATCATGGCCGCGAGCCAGAGCTGCGGCCCGAGCCCCGCGACGAGGTAGGCCGCGCTCATGAGCCTCCGGCGGCGAGGCGACAGGCCGACCGGGAGCGCCGCGAGGAGTGCGACGGGCAGGACGCGCACCATCCGGCCTGAGAACTCCGCCACGATCCCCGTGAACAGCACCGCGAGAGCGAGCAGGAAGAGCGCCTGCATCGCCACCTGGAAGTTGGTGTCGACGTAGCCCACTGCCCCCTCCGCACTCTTCCCGGCCAGCAGCCTGTGGCTGTCGCCGGCCAAATCATCGGACGCGACAGGGGAGGGCGCAAGGCCTCGGGCGATCGCATGCCGGGAGCGGCATTCCCCCCCGGAGGCTTGTCAGCGCCCAATCCCAGCCGGGCGCCACCGGGTGACATTCCGGGACGCATTGCGAAGAGAGTGCCATGCCTCCGGCCGCGTGATTGGGCATTCGGCATCTTGACAGGCCGACGCGGCGTGCCAAGGTAGGCGTCGTGCGCCGCTCCATCCGGTTCCTCAGCCTCGTCATCGCCGTCTACTTCGGCACGGGCCTCGTCGTCGGGAACCTGCCCGCGGCCGCCGACGCCCGCGTGGGCGCGGGCCTCGCCACATGGGTGGACCTAGTCCGGGTCGGGCCCCAGCACAGGCTGGGGCCGTTCGTCCTGGCCCCGCCGCGTCTCGCGGACGCGCAGTGCTCGGCGGACGGGAGGTATGCCGCCCTCACGTTCGAGAGATCGGAAGGCGTCGTGTAGGGAAAGAGTGTTCAGAGCCGTGTAG
>CAIXZV010000504.1 GCA_903924005.1 uncultured Chloroflexota bacterium
CCGTGTACGGGATGTACAGGTCCGTGCCCTTGATCTCGCCGATGTAGGGCGTCTTCACGTTGACCAGCGTGAAGTCCTTGGCGGTCAGCTTCGTCGCCAGCGTGTCAGCGGTGATGTTCGTCCATGTGCCGCCCTTGCCGGCCACGGTGGTGCTGCCATCAGAGCCCTTGGGCGACACCGTCAGCATGGCGAGCACACCGATGATGACAACTGCGGCCACTGCCGCGAGGGCGATGAGCACATTGCGGAACGAGCCGCGCGAGGCCGCCTGCTTCACGGGCTGGGCGGTCTGCGGGCCGCGGACGTAGCCCTTGCGGTTGTTCTTGTTCGCCATCGCGGTCAGCCCGCTGCCGCGGGCGTCGCCGGGTCCAGGTTGGGGCCAAGAACCACCACCTCGCCCGCCGTCTCAACGCCCGTGGTGGTGTCCGTGACGCGGTAGGCGTGGCGAGTCTCTGTAATCCCGCTTGCAAGGGTGGAGCCCACGGAGCAGTACTTGGTGGCGGAGAGCTCCACCGCGCGCGCAACGGCGGCCGGATCCAGTCCGGCCCCGGCCACCACGTGGATGACATCGATCCGCGTGAACGCGTTGGGGTGCTCAGCCATCTGCTGGCTTTCGGCGTCAACCGAGTACGAGCTCACGTTCTGCCGCTTCTTGCGCAGGATGGAGATCACGTCAAACGCGGTGCAGCCAGCAAGGGCAAGCGGGACGAGGTCCGCGGGGCGGGCGCCGGTGTTGCCCGCTCCGTCGTCAAGGATGATGGTGTGGCCGCTGTTGCTGGTGCCGACGAAGCGGAGGCCCTCACCGTCAAGGGTGACCTTCGCGATCCTGTTGCCCATGGGGTCTCCGGTTGGCCGGCGCGACCAGCGCGTCGTGGCTTTCGGCCACGATACGCCTTACTTGCGTGGTTGCGCAAGTAATGGAATGGGTACGGGTCGATGGGTTGAGGTGGGCCGCCGCATGATCCAACCGCGCAGTGCCCGCGCCAGTGTGTCCGCCGGGATGGCCAACCGCGCACCCTGGAGCCCCTGCAGCGCACAGATGGCCCTCCAGGCGGCCCACGTGTGCCGTGCGGCGCACAGTTGGCCTCGTGGACGGCCCGCGGGGTGAAACTACGTCACGGTGCCCGCGGTGCCCGCGGTGCCCGCGGTGGACGCGGTGCCCGCCGTCGCCGCCAGCGCGGCATCGATCGCCGCAAGACCGTCGCGCAGCTCGTCGAGGAGCGGCCAGCCGTACCCCAGACGGAAGTGCTCGCGGGGCTGCTCAAACCAGTGGCCCGGACCGACGATGGTGCCGTGCTCCTCAAAGAGCACCTTGTAGAACGCGTCTGGATCCACTCGCGATGCCGCCCGGATCCGCGGGAAGCCCACGACGCCACCGCGGGGCGCCACCCACTCAAGGTGCTCGTGACCGTCAAGCCAGGTGGCTGTGGTGGTGAATGCGGTGTCGATGCGGGCGCGGATCGCCGGCAACCACGCCGGACGGCGGTGAAGCGCGGCCAGCGCGATCGTCTCGTCCACCAGGGATCCGGAGATCAGCACCTGCTCCTTGGCCGCCAGCAGCCGCGCGCCCAGTTCGGCATCGCGGGTCATCGCCCAGCCAATGCGGATGCCCGGCAGGCCATACGTCTTTGACAGGCTGCTCACGGACACGACGGATGGGCTGAGCGACGCCGCCACCGGCAAGGCCTCCCCAAAGGTCATCTCACGGTAGGTCTCGTCCACCAGCAGACGTGCGCCGCGCCGCTCCACAAGATCAATCACAGCCTGCAGCGTGGGCAGGTCCAGCGTGGAGCCCGTGGGGTTGTGCGGCGTTGTCAGGCTGACAAGCTTTGTGCGCGGCGTCATGAGCGCGGCAATCCGCTCGGGATCTACGGCCCAGCCCTCGTCGTGGCTGAGCTCTAGATAGGACACCGTGGCGCCGATGGTCCGCGGCGTCTCCACGTTGGTGGCGTAGTTGGGGCGCGCCACGACGATGTGGTCCCCGGGCTCCAGGAGCGTTGTGTGGAGCAGGAACAGCGCAGCCACGGCACCCGGCGTGACCATGACGTCATCGGCCACAACGCCAGGGGCATCCGCGGCGATGAGCTCGCGAAGGGCCGGCAGCCCAAGGTGGTCGCCGTACTGGAGGACGAGCCCACCAAGATCCGCGGCAACAACCACGTCGGCCAGGGAGGCGTCGGTGACCGAGCTCTCCGCCAGGTTGCACCGGATCCGCCCATAGCCAAGCTGCTCGGGCGATTCCGCCTCAATCGGCATCCGCCGGTACCGCATGTGATCCTCCAGGGGCCAGTTCAGGTGAGGCGCAAGCGTATCGTGCGGCCATGCGGCCGCGGCGGCGACCCGCCCAAGGTGGCACGATGCACCCATGGACGCCACCGCCTTTCGCGCCGCGCTTGCCGCAGCCGAGCCGATCCTTCTTGACGGAGGGCTGTCAAACCAGCTTGAGGCGCAAGGCGCCAACCTGACGGACCGCCTCTGGTCTGCGCGGCTGCTTGCGGACAACCCCGGGCAGATCGCCGCGGCCCATCTGGCGTACTTCCGCGCCGGGGCACGCGTGGCCACCACGGCCAGCTACCAGGCAACGTTTGAGGGGTTTGCGGGTCGCGGCCTGGCGCACGATGCGGCGGCGGCGCTGCTGCGCAAGAGCGTTGACCTGGCGATGGCCGCGCAGGCAACCGCCGATGCCGAAGACGAGGCGGCGGGGCGAGAGCCGGTCCGTCGCTTCGTCGCCGCGTCCGTTGGCCCGTACGGCGCCATGCTGGCCGACGGCTCCGAGTACCGCGGACGCTACGGGCAAACGGTGGCGCAATTGGCGGACTTCCACCGGGAGCGGCTGGCGGTCCTCGCGGGCACCCCGTGCGACGTGCTGGCGTGCGAGACCATCCCCGAGGTGGAGGAGGCGACGGCTGTTGCGCAACTCCTTGGCGAGGTGCCGGGCAGCGCGGCGTGGATCTCATTCTCGTGCCGCGACGGGGCGCACCTCAACAGCGGCGCCACGATTGAGGAGGGCGTGGGCGCGGTTGACGGCAGGTCGGGGGTCGTCGCGGTCGGGGTCAACTGCACCCCGCCTGAGCATCTGGATGAGCTCATCACCCGCATCCGGGCCGCCACGTCGCTGCCCATCGTGGTCTACCCCAACAGCGGCGAGGGCTGGGACGCCGTTGCCCGCCGCTGGACCGGCACCGGACCCGGGCGCGTGGACGCCGAGGCCGCGGGCCGTTGGCGCTCGCTTGGCGCCCAGTTGATTGGCGGGTGCTGCCGCGTGGGGCCGGACCAGCTGGCCGGGCTGGCGCCGGCGATGATCGCCGGGTGACAATGACCGCCCACAGCGCCACCAACCGCCCGTTCCATCGGGCATGCTCCCGGAGGTCCCCAGCGTGAATCGCGGTCTCGCGATCGCCCTCGCCGTTGCCACATTTGCTGTCGCAGCGTGTGGCGGGTCCAGTCTGCCGCCTCCCGGTGGGGCAACTCCAGGCGCCGCAGCCACGCCCGCGCCCCTGCCCGCTGGCCAGCACACCTCAACGGCGTTCCAGCCGACTGTGACCTTCACCACGGCCGTGGGCTGGGTCCTCTACACGGACAGCGCGTCCTATCTGAACCTTGGCCCGGTGGTGGGCGGCGATGTGGTGGGCGTCCATCTCTTCGCCAACCCGGTGCCCCTTGCGCAGTCCACGGACTGCCCCACGGCGGCAGAGCCAGGCGTCACTGCCACCAGCTCCACCACCTTTCTCGCCTGGATGAAGACCATCAAGGGCCTCAACGTGACATCGACCTCGTTGGCGTCCATCGGCGGTCTCCCGGCAACGGCTGTAGACGTGTCCATCAAGTCCGACTGGACCGCATCCTGCCCGTTCGCAGGCGGCACGCCTACCGTGCCGCTGATCTTTGGACCCGCCAACGGTCTGCGCTGGGTCATTGCCGGTGACGAGCGTCTCCGCCTCTACTTTGTGGACCTGCCGAAGGGCGGGTTCGTGGTGCTGGACATCGACGCCTTTGTGGGCACCGAGATGGACAGCCTGCTGAGCAACGCTGCGCCAATCATCAAGAGCATGACGTTCGCGTCCAACTGACCGCAGTGACAGACCAGACGGCGGCGCCCCGCGTCATCGCGCTCATCCCCGGATACGAGGAGGGGCCGCGGATTGGCGCCGTGGTGGCGGCCGCGCGCCTCCACCTGCCGGTGCTGGTGGTGGACGACGGGTCCAGGGATGACACAGCGGCGCAGG
>CAIXZV010000505.1 GCA_903924005.1 uncultured Chloroflexota bacterium
AGGCTGTGGGAAGATCGCATCCGGCAGGTGCTCCTCTGATCGGGTCGATGGGTGCTTCACACCACCATCGTCCCAGTTCGGATGGGCACCTGTTCTTCGTGTCCCGGATCGTGAATCACCAAGAGGTCGGTGAATCGGGGATAAGTCCCAGATAAGTGAGCCTCTCTAGGCTGCAGCAATGGACACCCTGCACCAACCAAAGACAACGAAGCGCCGCCGATGGCGGATGAGCAACGGCCTCATGGTGGCAACCAGCGAGGCGATGGCGGAGGCTCTCGAGGCCATCCCCGAGGGAATGCCTTGGGCGTGGGCTGCGTTGCGCGTGATGCCGGCTGTCCGTGGGGAGCGGATAGCCGTCGTTGACGACATCGAGATGGAGCGGTTGGGCTTCCGGGACGTCGGTGACTTCCCAAGCCTTGAACTCCCGCCCGGAGTCAGCGTGACCTTTGCGGTCGAGGCGGAAGTTGTGCATCTCACGGCGTCGCAGGCCATGTATGACGCCTGGGAGATGACGCCCGAGCAGGTGTTGCCCGCAGCAATTGCCAACCTCCGTCGCGCGGTGGGGTCATGGCGCGGCAAGGTGTACAAGGACGCCTACCAGGGGGTCCCGGTGCGCATGATGAAGGGCTGGCCCCATTGGGCGAGCAGCCTCTTGCTGGACACGGAGCTGCTCGTGCAGTGTTTCGGGAACGAGGATCAGCTGTTCATCGCCCCCTACCAGTGCAACCTGATCTCGCTGCCCGTTGACGTTGACCGAGACCTCGCCGCTGACATCGTGGATCTGTTCGGCACCATCAACCCCCGGTCGCTGCTCATCGGCATGCCGGCCTTCGTGCTCCGAGATGGCGTGCTCACCACGGAGGACTTGCCCGGGTTCCCTGATCTGCCGGAAGGCGAGGGAGAGGAGGCGTACTTCCGCTTCCAGTGAAGGCCAACCGCCGCAGCGGTTACATCATATTGTCACCTGAGTGTTATCATCCGGACATGATCCGGACGCAGATCTCGCTCACCGAGGACCAGATGCGCAGGCTTCGCGCAGAGGCCCGCCGGCGCCACGTCTCCATTGCCGCCTTGCTTCGGGATGCCGTTGACCAGGTGGTGCCTGACGAGGACGCGGATCGGGCGCTCCGGCACGAGGTCTTGCTGGGTGCGGCCGGCCTCGTCGCGTCGGGGACGGGCACGGCTGCCCGTGACCACGACGATGTCTTGGGCGCGGACCGCTGGTGACGCTCTTCGTTGATACCAGCGCGATCATCGCGCTTCTTGACCGTGACGACCCAGCGCACAAGGCGGTCCGTGACGCATTCGCGCAGGCGTCAACGGAGGCGCTCGTCACGCACGCGTACGTCGTGGTGGAGACCCTTGCGGTGGTCCGGCGCAGGTTTGGGCCGGTGGCGGCGGCCGAGGTGATCGACCGCATCCTGCCCGCGCTGGATATCGTGCCCGTAGACGCTGAGCTCCACGCGGCCGCCATGGGCGCGTTCCGCGACGGCATCGAGACGTCCGTCTCACTTGTGGACCGCACCAGCTTCGCCCTGATGCGGCGGGCCGGGATCACCCGCGCCATCGCTCTTGATGCGGACTTTCGCGCGGCGGGCTTCCAGACTTCGCCGTAGCCGTCCAGACTTCGCCGTAGCCGGGCAGCCTCGCCGTAGCAGCCAGCCTCGCACCGGGTCATGCGTGATCGGCGGCACCGATCGATTCCTGTACCCGCGGCCGCGAGTGATCGGTGGCACCGATCAACCTGACCAGAGTCGGCGCTTGAAGGGGCCCAAATCGGTCGAATTGATCGGTGGCACCGATCAGGCCGTATGTCCGTGCGTGAAATCGATCGGCGGCACCGATCACCCGGTCACCCTGCGGCGCGGACGGCCGCCGGTGGTCTGCCGAACCGCTAGGCGCGGTCCACCATCGGCACAACTTCGTCAATCCAGCGGGTGAACGTCTCGTCGTCGTACGGCGCCGCAACCTCGCCTAGGAAGCGGTGGAAGCCCAGGGGCGTCAGCTCCAGCATGCGCGCCGCCACCATGTCGGGCGTGCCCACCCAGAACGTGTCGTCGTCGCGGACATCGGACATCGGCGTCTTGTTGTTCGCCATCTGGGCCTCCCAGACGCGGCGCGCCTCGGCCTCCGTGGAGCGGATGATGGGCTTGCAGCCAGCGGTGAGCTCAATGTCCGCGATGTCGCGGCCAACCTCGTCGCAGTGGCGGCGCAGCACGTCCACCTTGTGGCGCAGGAACTCGGCCGAGCCCATCGCGTTCCACTGGTCCGCGTACTTGGCGACGGTCCGCAGCGTCTTGCGCTCGCCGGCGCCGCCAATGAGGATCGGCAGGTGCGCCTGCACGGGTGCCGGCAGGAGCCGGAAGTCGTCAAAGGCGTACTGGCCGCCCGGGGCCGAGGTCACGGACGCCCCATCGAGCATCGCCCGGACCGCGGCAACCGCCTCGTCCAGCCAGTCGAGCCGCTGGCCAAAGCCGCTGCCGAAGTTGATCCCGGCCGACTTGTGCTCCAGTTCGTGCCATGCGCCGCCGAGACCCGCGATGGCGCGCCCGCCACTGATGTGGTCGATGGTGGTGAGCATCTTGGCCACCACCGCCGGGTTGCGGAAGGTGTTGGCGCCCACGAGGAGGCCCAGCTTCACGCGGCTGGTGACCTTGGCCCAGGCGGCAAGCGTGGTGTAGCCCTCAAAGATGGGCTGGTACGGGTTGCCGAAGATGGCGTAGAGGTGGTCCCAGGCCCAGAGCTGGTCGTAGCCAAGCTGGTCAACGCGGCGCGCGGCGGCCTCGAAGTCCTCCCACGACGTCGCCTGGCTCCACAGCAGCAGGCCGAGCTTGGTTTCCATGGGTAACTCCCTCGAGATGGTTACTGCTTGGTGGTCTTGTCGGCGAGGAGCCAGGTTGCGCCGTCGGCGCTATCGCGGACCTCGATGCCCGCGGCGGCCAGACGGTCGCGGATGCGGTCCGAGGCGGCCCAGTCCTTGGCGGCTCGGGCTGCTGCGCGCATGTCGATGAGCGCTTCCGCGAGGGGCGCGACGGCCGCCCGGGGATCCGCGCTGCCCGTTGCGGCATGCTCGCCCAGCCGCACGATGAGCGAGCGAAACGTGGCGCCGGCGTTGTCAAGGTCGGGGCTGTCCTCGCCCGCCCGCACGCGCGCCGTGATGGCCGAGTCCAGGTCCAGCAGCGCGCCCACAGCTGCGCCCGTGTCGCCGACATCCAGCGCGGCGATGAACGCTCCCTCAAGGTTGGCCATGTCGTCGAGGAGGGGCGCTGGGGGCCGGCCCGAGTGCACCGCGCTGCGCCCGCGCGACGCGACAACCTCCGGCGTCTGGCCGGCCGCCAGCGCCTGGGCGGCCCTGTCGATGGCCTCGATGTCGATGGTGGACCCGTGTTCAAACCGCGTGCTGCGGCCGTCCACGCGGACCGTGACGCCGCCAAGACCCGTGACGGTGGCGGTGGCGGCCTCGAGATCCAGCAAGAGCGCCGTGTGGCTGTCCACGCCCAGGATGAAGACACCGTCGGGGAGCATCGCCTCAAGCATCCGCAGTCGGCGTTCGCCCATATAGCAGAAGCGCGTGTCGTGGCCGCCGCCCTCAGCGTTGTCATAGTGGGGAACCACGGCGGCCCGCAGCCCCGTGGCTGCGCCCAGAAGATCCAGCCCGGGCAGCCAGCGCGGCGCCTCACCCACCTTGTAGATCTCGTAGACCGGGATGGTCACCACGCCAAGCGTGAGGGCTGCGGCGCTGGCCATCGTCAGCACGCCGCCTGCACCGCCATCGCTGAGCTTCTCGGCCAGCGCGCCGGGGATGGGCCCGGCCGCCCACTGACCCAGGGCGTAACTGGGGCTGCCGGGTCCCGCCATCACATAGCGGGCGGCGCGGATGCGGGCCACCGCGGTTGCTGCCGTGAGCGCGTCAACGTCGCGGGACCGGTAGGTGGCCACGTTCACGGCGTTGCCCACGCTGGTGGCGAAGAACTCCATGGTTCGCGCCGACAGCTCGTCCGCGTTCTCCTGGAACCCGTATGGGGTGTCGATGACGGCGGCGGAGACGGGCCCGGGCCCAAGCCGCTCAAACAGCCCGCGGTGGACCTTGGCCATGGCGGGCGCCGTCTCACCCGAGCCCATGACGGCCAGGACGCGCGGGCCGCGCGCATCGGCGGCTCCGCCGACCACGCCGCTCACGCGAAGAAGCCGTTGTCGATCATGTCGGTCATCACATCAGCCAGTTCGGCCGGGTGCTGCGCGTGGATGTCGTGGTCGCCCGTGAACCAGTGGACTCGCGCGTTTGGCAGTTCGGCCGCGGCACGGGCAACAGACTCGCGCTGGCGCGCCTCCCGGGAACGCTCGTTGGCTGCAGGCGCCAGCAGCACGGGCACGTGGATCTGCGGGTACAGCGCAGTGGGCCTGTGCTCCCACATGCCGCGCAGGACC
>CAIXZV010000506.1 GCA_903924005.1 uncultured Chloroflexota bacterium
ACGGCGGGGGCGGGGCGAGGGGCGCGGGGTGGTGGTCATGGGTGGGGGGGGTGGTGGGTCTCAGACCGGGAGGGCGAGGGGCGGCCAACTGGCGACCGCCCCCGCATTCCGCAAGTCGGATCTAGCCCCGGATCTCCGTCCATGCGGACGTCCAGAGCGAGTAGTCCACGCAGGTCTGCCCACGGCTGTCGCCGCAGTCCGCCAGCGGGGTTGCCCAGAACGAGATGGAGCCGTAGAACGCCGGGTCGTTGACGCCGTAGGCCTTGCAGAAGTCCTTCAGGCCGTAGGAGCCATAGGCGGGGTTGAGGTACAGGCAGGCCTTGGGGTTGGCCGGCGCCTCACCGAAGTACTCGGCAACCTGCGCCTGCACCTCGGGCGTGATCATCCAGGCCATCCACTTGGCCATGCAGTTGGGATGGGCCGCGTGCGACGACATCATCCATGTGTCGGCCCAGCCGGTCATGCCCTCAGACGGGACGACCGATCCAACCGGGACCTTCTCGCCCAGCAGCGTGTTGTACTGGTACGGCCACGTCGTGCCCACAACGGTGGTGCCGTTCTTGAAGTTGTCAATCTCGTCCGAGTAGGCGGCCCAATACTTGCCCACGTTTGGCTGCTGCGCCTTCAGGAGCGCAACTGCAGCGTCAAACTGGGGCTGGGTGAGCTCGTACGGGTTGGTGATGCCCAACTCCGGGCTGTGCGCCTTGAGGTACACGGCCGCATCGGCGATGTAGATGGGGCTGTCGTACGCGGTGATCTTGCCCTTGTACGGCGCTGAGGCCGTGGGGTCAAACACTACGTTCCAGCTTGTGGGCGCCGGGGTCACCGAGTCTGTCCGGTAGAGCAGCGTGTTGCCGCCCCAGCCGTGCGGGACGCCGTAGTGCTTGCCGCCCACAACGTAGTGCGGCGCGTTCTGCAGGAACGGCGCGATGTCGCCAAAGCCCGGGATGGTGGCCGGGTCAATCGCGGCCACATCGCCGTTTGCAATCAGGCGCCCGGTGGCGTCGCCAGAGGCGGACACGCCGTCGTACGTGGAGCCGCCGCCCTGGCGAAGCAGGGTCACCATCTCGTCAGAGGTGTTGCCCATCTTGGTGGCAACCTTGCAGCCGGTCTCCGCCTGAAACGCCGTGACCCAGTCGTACTCGGGGACGTTGGCGCCGTTCTCGGCGTAGCCCGCCCAGATGATCAGGTTGAGTGCGCCTTCGCCGGCACCGCCAACCTTTGAGAGGTCAACCGCAGGCTTGAGCGGCGTCATCTCACCGTACTGACCGGTGGAGTAGACGGGGGCGGTTGGGGCCGCCGTTGGGGCCGCGGTCACGGCGGTCGTGGGCGCGGTGGTTGGGGCGGTTGTGGGTGCCGCCGTTGGTGCGGCTGTGGGCGCCGGCGTTGGGGTGCTCCCCGAACAGGCGCTGGCAACCAGGGCAGCCGCAGCCGCCATGGTCAGGATCTGTCGTCGCATGTGTCGCTCCTCCTCCAAATACCCGTGCGAAACAATCCGCGCAAACCTCTCGCGTCAGCCCTCCCTAGGCCTCGGCAACCTCGCGCATGTGCTGCCGCTTCCAGATCAGGCGGACAGCTCGCCCTTGCTGCGCGAGCGCCTCCGTTGAGGACGTCGCGAGGTTCTGCTGTGTCACCACCAACTCCGCGCCAGCGTCAAGCGCCACGTAGTAGCGGGTGTCTGAGCCCAGGTAGACGACGCTCCGGATACGTCCCGTGGCCGCGTACTCATCGCCGCTGGAGGGCTCGTCCGGATCGGCCATGCGGATCTTCTCGGGCCGGACGGTGAACAGGCCGTCCCGGCCAACGACGGCCCGCGCCGCCTCACCGCCCAGCAGGTTGGACGTGCCCACGAAACCCGCCACAAACTTGGTGGCGGGCCGCTCATACACGTCTGCCGGGGCGCCAATCTGCTCAATCCGGCCGCCGTTGAACACGGCGATCCGGTCGCTCATCGTGAGCGCCTCCTCTTGGTCGTGGGTGACGTAGATGAACGTGATGCCCACTTCGGACTGGATGGCCTTGAGCTCCAGCTGCATCGATTCGCGCAGCTTGAGGTCCAGGG
>CAIXZV010000507.1 GCA_903924005.1 uncultured Chloroflexota bacterium
CCAATGCTCGGCTCGTCCAGGATGTAGAGCACGCCCATGAGCGTGGTGCCAATCTGCGTGGCCAGCCGGATCCGCTGCGCCTCGCCGCCGCTGAGCGAAATGGACGCGCGGTCAAGCGTCAGGTAGTCCAGCCCAACGTCCACGAGGAACCCAAGCCGCGCGGTGATCTCCTTGACCACCTGGCTGGCAATTGTCCCCTCGCGGTCCGTGATGCGCGCCCCGAGCGCCGCCGCCCAGTCAAGCGAGTCCGTCACGGACAGGGCGGACGTCTCCGCGATGCTGCGCCCGTCCACCGTGACCGCCAGCACCTCTGGCTTCAGCCGCCGGCCGCCACACGTGGGGCACGGGTTCTGGACCATGTACTTCTCAAGCTCGGTCCGGATGTACTCCGAGTCCGTCTCCTTGAAGCGCCGCTCAAGGTTTGTGACGACGCCCTCAAAGGTGGCGACGTAGGAGTTCTCGCCCCGCTCATGGCGGTAGCTGACCACCACCTTCTCGTCCTTGGGCGCGTAGAGCAGGTACTCCAGCGCCTCGGGCGGCAGGTCCTTCACCGGCGTTGCGATGCTCCAGCCGCGCGACGAGAAGATGGCGTCCGTGATCTTCATCCGCCAGCTGATTTCGGTGGGCAGCTTGTTCCAGGGCACCAGGGCGCCCGCCTTGATGCTCTTGGTCTTGTCCGGGATCACCAGCTCCGGGTCAATCACCAGCTGCGTGCCAAGGCCCGTGCAGGTGGGGCAGGCGCCGTGCGGCGAGTTGAACGAGAAGGACCGCGGCTCAAGCTCGTCAATGGTGGTGCCGTCATACGGGCAGCTGTAGCGCTCGCTGTAGCGCCGCTCCTCAAACGCCGGCGTCTCTCCGTCACGCGGCACCGGCGCAACGATCATGACGCCCTCCCCAAGACGCAGAGCCGTCTCCGTGGAGTCCGCAAGCCGCGACGTGTCCTGGTCCGGCAGCACCTCGCCCGTGGCCGGGTCAATGGGCCTGCCCGCAGCGTCGCGCGCCCAGTCCTCCGGCGCCTCCGCCCGGCGGACGACGAAGCGGTCCACCACCACCTCGATGGTGTGGCGCTTGTACTTGTCCAGCGTTGGCGCCTCAGACAGGTCGTACTGGACGCCGTCCACGCGGACGCGGACAAAGCCCTGCTTGCGGGCGCCCTCGAAGACGCGGTCCCCCTCGGTCTTGCGGTCCTTGATGAGCGGCCCCAGCACGAGCAGGCGTGTGCCGTCAGGCATGGCCATGACCTGGTCCACGATCTGCTGCACCGTCTGGCGCTCAATCTCGCGGCCGCACTTTGGGCAGTGCGGGTGGCCGATGCGCGCGTACAGCAGGCGCAGATAGTCGTAGATCTCGGTGACCGTGCCCACGGTGGAGCGCGGGTTCTTGGAGGCGCCCTTCTGGTCAATGGAGATGGCCGGCGACAGCCCGTCAATCTGGTCGACGTCTGGCTTCTCCATCTGGCCCAGGAACTGGCGGGCGTAGGCGCTCAGACTCTCAACGTAGCGCCGCTGGCCCTCCGCGTAGATGGTGTCAAACGCGAGGCTGGACTTGCCGCTGCCGGACAGACCCGTGATGACCACGAGCCGATCACGCGGAAACGCGACATCGACGCCTTTGAGGTTGTGTTCGCGCGCACCGCGCACGACGATCTGGTCTTGGGGCACGGACGAATTCTAGCCGACCCGACAGAAACCGCACACGCGTTCTATTCGGTGTCGATCTCGGCCTCGGGGATTGCTGCCTCTGCGGCATCTGCGGCCCCGGCAGCCTCCGCCGCGCGGTCACGCCGCCAGAAGTACGTCCAGACGACGCCGGTGGTGGCCATAAAGAAGCCAAGCATGGCGAAGACCGCCAGGACGCCCGTCTGACGGAAGGCATCAACGTATGCCTCGTCGCGGTTGAGCAGCAGCTGCCACCACAGGAAGACAACGACGAAGTACACGATGGCCCACGCGCGGCGGCTCCACCCCATCACCTTGGCGCCGTCCATGAACCGGATGGGCAACAGCCCGAAGAGCAGGCTTTCGAGCCCGCCGATGAACACGATGCCCAGCACGGCTTGCGCGAGCGCGGGGAAGAACGCATCAGCGTTGCCGGTGGCGGCGCGCAGCGGATCCAGCAGCGCCCATGCCACGAGCGAGGCAGTGAGCACCGCGATCGCCGGGCCCAGCACCATCCGGGCCTGCTGCCTTGGCGTCAGGTCAATCGGCCGCAGGATCACGGTGGTGGCAACAAACCCATAGAGCAGCCCGGGATGGAAGTCGAGCCACCGGGAAGCCATCACGAAGACGGCCGCCAGGATGATGGCCGAGCCGTAGGCGCGGACCGTGGCCGGCGCGTGGTGGAAGCGCTCGATGACCAGCGCCTTGCCGCCGTAGTTGAGGTACAGGATGGTGGCCAGGCCAACCATCATCGACAGCACCAGGACTAGACCCGCCTTGTTGAAGCCGAAGCCATCCGATAGGAAGCCGTAGACGACGCCCAGCAGGCCGAGGACAACCACGATCTGGGCGATGGCGCCGCGGCGGCCGCGCTGGCCAAGGCTGTCGATCCAGGCGTCGGCGCGCGCGAGCGGGCGCAGGAACGGGAGGCGGCGCTTGACCAGGCGATCTGCCCATCCCTCCACGATCTTGCGGTGCTCGTCGAGCGTGCTGTTGAGGATCTCCGAGGTCAACCCGAACAGCAGCACAAACAGCAGCGCGAGGAACGCGTTGGTGGCCAGAACGGCGCCGTCAAGCTTCATGGAGGACGGGCCCGGGATGGTGGGCGCGATCGCGGGGAGCCACGGGTCAGGCGAACCGGTGGCCCCGCCCACGGCCCCGACGGGCGTTGCGGCAGGCGCCGGTGCGTCTGCGGCGGTGGGAGCCGGCGTGGGAGCCGGCGATGGCGATGCCGATGGCATTGGGCTCGGCGACGGCGTAGGCGCCGGTGTGGGCGCCGGTGTGGCGCTGGGCGATGGGGATGGCGTTGGGCTGGGCGTGGGCGTGGGCGACGCAGATGCTGCGGGAACCGTGATGGTGTAGATCGCAGGCTTCGCTGGGGCCGTCGCGGCCTGACAGACCAGCTGGATCCCGGCGCCCTTCGCACAGGCCTCGGCGGTCACCTTGTGCGCACCCGGCGCCGAGCCCTTGGGCGGCACGAGGCCTGCCAGGGCGACGACACATGTCGCCGTGTTCATGGTCGCGGTACCTAGGACCGGCCCCGCGGTGGAGCCCCAGTAGAACTGGACCGTCGTGTATGGCGCGCAGTCGGCCTTGGGCAGCGTGTACGTGGCGGTGAACTTGTCAGCCACGAGGCCGGACGTCGGGGACACCTTGATCGTGGCGGTGTCGACCCGATAGGTGGTGGTTGCTTTGTTGGTCGTGCTGCAGGTCAGCGGGCTCATCAACGAACACTGCAGGGCGGTCAGCGTATGCACGCCCGGCGTCGTGTCGCCGGACAACGGTTTGACACTTAGCACGCTGTAGAGGCATCCACCGCCGGTGAACCCCGGAGGCCCGCTGGTGGCCAGCAGTTGTCCATCCCAATAGAACGCGGCGCCTTTGCCGCAGCTGCCCGTGAGCGGTTCCACGGGTGACTGATAGCCGAGATCAAACGGGGCGTTCACAAGGCCGTGCGTCGGCGTAGAGGTGAGTGTCGGCGGCGCCGGCGCGGCGAGTGCGACGCTCGCGGGACCTGTCAGCGCGACGGACAGCCCAAGCAGGAGCGCAACAACTGGCCCGGCCAGCGCCAACCTGGTCCGTGTCGACCGAACTCTTGCGCTCCGCACGTCCCCTGCCCTCTCCCTGAGTGCCATCGGCCGCAGCGGGCTCGATGGCATTCGCGAGAGGCTACAGCAGCGGCTCGCCGAGCGTGCGCCGACTCAGGATGGTTTCGGCGTGGGCAGCCCGGGGAGACCCGGCAGGCCGGGCAGGCTTGGGAACCCCGGCGAACTCGACGGGCTGGGCGCATCTGGGCAGACCTTCCAGGCGCCCTGCTCGCGGACCACCTTGATCTGCTGGTCCAGCGGCAGGTCCTGCCCGTAGTCCGCCAAACCCGAGAGGAGCGCGTCCAGCTGTTCCGGCGACATCTTGGTGCCCTGCGCCGCCAGCATCTTCTCCAGGACCGGGCGCATGACCTCCTTGTCAAACGTGATTTTCAGCGAACCGCTCACCGGCACAACCGCCGTCTCGCCGGTGACCACGGCCGAGCCCACCTTGAGGCCGCTCACGTCGAGGCGGACGGCATCGATGAGCGTCTGCGTGTCGATACCCGGCAGGAGCGTCCCGCCCAGTTGGGTTGGCAGGCTGATCAGCGTCCTGAGCTGCTCCTCGCGCCCGGCGCACGCCAACGCCTGCAGCCCGGCGATGTCCTTGGCGCCCGCACGCTCCACGGCGGTCTTGACGACGGCCGCTGCCTCGTCCGCCGGTGCCGGGCCGCCGCACGCGGCGATGGACAAGGCGAGGAGGCCGACGACGATGAGACGGAACGGCCTGCGCATGCCCCGATCGTATGCGAGACGCCCGGCTCAGGCCGCTGGCGGACCAACCTCGATGCGCGCCAGGAGCTCCTCCACGGAACCGCGCAGCGGCGAGAGGCTCTCCAGCCACCACGTGGCGCCCACCGCGCGGAAGTCCGCAACCACCGCGCGATCCCCGGGCGCAGATGTGCCAAAGACGCCGATCTCCAGCGGCTCGTCAGCGCGGCCAAGCGCCACGCGCTCGGCCCGGACGTCCTGGACCATGCGCTCAAAGTCGTCTGGCGAGAGCGCCATCGACGACCCGTCCTCCGACGTTGCTACCGCGATCCAGCCGTCCCAGCGGGCAGCGCGCCGCAGTGCACCGGGCCGCATGCCGCCAACGAGGATGGGCGGGCGGGGCCGCTGTGCCGATGGCGGGCCGACGGCGACATCGCCCTCGCCGCGCAGCCACATGTCGATGTCCTCGGCGTCGCGGTCCATCCGCGCGATGCGATCGTGGCGGTCAAAGGACTCGCCAAACGCGGTGAAGTCCGAGGGGTCGCCCCCGGCGCCGATGCCAAGGATGAGCCGCCCACCGCTCCAGCTGTCCAGCGTGGCGGCGGCCTGCGCAACCAGCTGCGGCCGACGTCGCGGCAGCACGATGACCGAGGCCATCAACGCAATGCGCTCCGTCCGGGATGCGATGGCCGTCAGCGCAACCCACGGGTCCGCAGCAGGCGCGCCCATCGCCGTGCCAAGCACATCCCACGTGGAGAGGGCGTCCCAGCCCGCGTGCTCCGCCGCCACGGCAAGGCGGACCAGCACATGCGGATCGGCCAGCGGGCCAAGCGGGGCCAGATCGATCGCGTATCGCATCGGCGGCGGCTCCTTTGTGGGTTGCGTGTTGGTGGCCGGATGCCCTGGAGGTCAGCGCCGCTTGCGCGGCAGATACATGGCGTGCGGGTCCGGGATGAAGCCCAGTTTGCGGTACCAGGTGTCAAGCCCAGATGCGGCGGTGAGCGAGAAGCGGACGGTATCGCGCCCATCGGTGAGGAGGTGGACCAGCCGCTCCCCCACCCCGAGACCCTGATAGGCCGGGTGGACGACAACCGTGGCGATGAGCGCGTTCTGGCCGCCGTCTGTGATGGAACGTGCCGTGCCGATCAGCCTGTCGCCATCCCAGGCCGTGGCGAACTCGCCTGTGCGCGCAATCGCCGTTTCAAGCGACGCAGGCTCCGACGCCCGGAGGTCCCAGCCCACGGAGCGCAGCAGCCCCACCATCGATGCGGCGTCGGGCCGCCTGTCTGTCCGGAGCAGCACGCGCTCCCGCGTCCCGTCAACGCGGATGAGCCGGCGCTCAATCTCCCAGAAGTGGTCAAACCCGTGCGCCTGAAGGCGGCGAAGCACCTTTGCCAGCGTCCAGGTCTCGCCGTGGCGGTCCGCTGTCTCCGCGCCGTCGTCGCCGCGCGCGAGGTCCCGCAGCCGCTCGATGACCCAGGCCCGGCTCTGCGTCAGGACCTCGTCGAGTGGCGCCCCGTCCAACTGACCCGAGTACCGCCCGCCCCCTGGCAGCCGTCCCGCCAGCCACACCTCGGCGCCAGCCACGTGGCGGAACACCTCTGCCACCGGTCGTTCGCCGCGCGCTGTCGCCACCGGGATGGGACCGCGCGCATCTTCAACCGCCTCCACGCGTGTCAGGAGGCGAAACAGGTCCTCGCGCGCCCAGCCCATGCGCCGGATCGCCACCTCAAGCTCATCGGGCGTCACGCGCCGCAGGTCCGGCGGGAACGTCGCCTTGGCCTGGTACCCGTCCGGCTCCACGACAGTTGGCACGTCGCCCGCCACCTCGACACGGCGGATGCGCGGGATTGGCGCCTCGTCGCCATGGGCCTCAAGCCACTCGCGGACACGGCCCGTGGCTGCCAGCGCCGCGGACAGCACCCGCTCGGGGGTGTCTGACACCACAAGCACGCCCGGCACCTCGGTGACCCAGCCGGCAACTCGCCCGTCGTAGCCGGTCTCGAGCCACACGCCCAGCGGCGCAAAGTGGTCCAGCGCCGGCACCGGCCGGTCGTGGACGTCCTCTGTCACGTCGGGACCAAGATCGCTCGGCATCGCAGACCCTCTTGGGGACCCCCTTAGTAGCCGCGCGCCCGGCGGCCCGGCCGCTGACCGGTGCGCTTGCGGATGTTTGGCGTCACGGTGATGTCCCACGTTGGCCGGTCAAGCCAGCGCGCCTGCCAAGAGGCGGCGTCCTCGTCATCGTGCTCATCGCGGATGCCCGGGAACAGGTCCGTGGCAATGCCGCTTGGATCCGCACCGCCACCCGATCCGCCGGGCTCCTCGCCCGCTGGGAGCACGGTGACCGAGGTGACCTCAAAGGCCTCCTCGGGGTTCCCGCCCGGCCCGTGTCCGTGCCCGCCCTTCCCGCCTGGCCGATGCGCCGCAGACCGCTCCTTTGCGCCGAGGGCCGCGTTCTTGGCGGCCCGCTCGGCGGCCCTTGCCACCACCACGGACGCGTCCTGCTCCAGGACCCGCAGGCGGATCTGCTGGATCTCGTCGCGCAGCGCCGCAGCACGCTCAAACTCAAGCTGCTTGGCGGCGGCCTTCATCTCGGCCTCCATCTTGGCGACCAGGCGCTCCACCTCGGCCGTGTCAGCGGCGGCAAGGTTCTGCGCCTGACGCTCCGACGAATACATGACCGTGTTTGCCGCTACGGCCCGGAGGCGGTCGTTGATGTCGTGGATGCCCTTCATGATGGTCGCGGGCTCAATGCCGTGCTCTGTGTTGTGGCGGACCTGTACCGCGCGCCGGCGGTCTGTCTCGTCGATGGCCACACGCATGGACTCGGTCACGCGGTCCGCGTACATCACCACGCGGCCCTCCGTGTTGCGTGCTGCGCGGCCGATCATCTGGATCAGGGACCACGCGCTCCGCAGGAACCCCTCCTTGTCCGCGTCAAGGATGGCAACGAGCGTCACCTCGGGCAGATCCAGACCCTCTCGCAGCAGGTTGATACCCACCAGCACGTCGTAGACGCCCAGACGCAGGTCACGAAGGATGGCCACGCGCTCCAGCGTGTCCACCTCGCTGTGGAGGTACTGGACCTTGATTCCCAGCTCCTTGAGGTAGTCCGCGAGATCCTCGGACATCTTCTTGGTGAGCGTGGTGACAAGCGTGCGCTCGCCCTTCTCCACGCGGGCGCGGATCTCCTCCAGCAGATCGTCAATCTGGCCCTCTGTGGGCCGAACCACGATGGGCGGATCCACGATGCCGGTGGGCCGGATCAGCTGCTCCACGGTCTGCTGGCTGTGCTCGTGCTCGTAGGGACCCGGCGTGGCGCTGACGTAGATGGCCTGGTTGACGTGGACCTCAAACTCCTCAAACGTCAGCGGCCGGTTGTCCAGCGCAGACGGCAGGCGGAAGCCGAAGTCAACCAGGATCTCCTTGCGGGTCCGGTC
>CAIXZV010000508.1 GCA_903924005.1 uncultured Chloroflexota bacterium
CCCCGGGCTCCGTGCTGCCGTCGCTGCTGGCGTAGAGCACCCTCTCCTCGGCCGCTCTGCGTCGCCCTTGACGCACGCACCGGTGCGACACGCAGCGTTGGAGCACGGAAGTCGATGCTCGAGGGTCGAACCCTGCGGGCGCTTGCGCTGCCTGAGTCAACCGCGACGCAGCGGGCAAGAGGTCAGGGCAGCGCCTTGATCATGCCGCCGTCCACCGGCACGATGGCGCCGGTCACGTAGGACGCGGCGGGCGACAGGAGGAACGCGCCAACGCGGCCAATCTCCGCCGGGTCACCGTAGCGGCCAAGCGGGATGTTGGCCTGCGTCCGTCGGGCGATCTCCTCACGCGTCACGCCTGCGGCCTCGGCCCGCTTCCCGTCAAGGAACGCAATCCGGTCCGTGGCGATGCGGCCCGGCGCCAGCCCGTTAATCCGCACGGGCGCAATCTCGGTCTGCAGGGACTTCACAAGGCCCGCCAGCCCGGGGCGCAGCGTGTTGGACGTCACGAGCGCCGGGATGGGCTCGCGGACGGACGACGAGAGGACGATCAGGATGGACGGATCCTGCCCGGCCCGAAGCGCCGGCAAGGCTGCGCGGAGCAGCCGGATCACAGAGCGCAATGTGCCGTTGATCGCGTTGTCCCAGTCCGCCTCGGACAGCGCGTCAAACGTGCCGCTGGCGGGACCGCCGGTGTTGATCACCAGGAGGTCCAGCCCGCCCAGCGCGGCCACCGCGGCGGCAACCGCCTCGGCCGGGCCGTCGGCTGTCGCCAGGTCGGCAACCACGCCGACGCCGCCCAGTCGGGCCGCCTCGACCTCAATCCGGTCACGTGTTCGGCCAATCAGCGCCACCCGCGCGCCCTCAGCCGCAAGCGATGTGGCGATGCCGTTGCCGATGCCCGATCCGCCGCCGCCGACAAGTGCCCGACGACCAGTCAACCCAAGGTCCATGCGATCCTCCATGTGGTCCGCACAGGGTACCCGGCCAACTGGTTCGGGTACGCTCATGGCGGGGCGACAACAGCGAGGGCGGAGCAATGGGGAACGAGGGCATCGCGGGCATCGAGCTCCTGGTGATCCTGCTGGCAATTGCGGTGGTGGTGGCCATCGCCGTTGCGAAGGTCTCGTCGCGGCTGCCGATCCCCTACTCCGTGGCGCTGGTGATCGCGGGCTTTGCCATTTCGCTTGCCGGTCCTGGCTTGCACATCGAGATCACGCACGAGCTGATCTTGGCGGTCCTGATCCCAGGTCTTGTGTTTGAAGCGGCCTACAAGCTCCACCTCGATGAACTGCGACGCGCGTTCCCCGTTGTGGCCGTGCTTGCTGTGCCGGGCGTGGCGGTCACGGCGGGTGTCGTGGGTGCGGTTGTGTCCGCTGTCACTGGTCTCGAGCTGCCGCTGGCGTTCCTGCTTGGGGCCATCGTCTGCGCAACGGACCCGGTTGCCGTCATCGCCATCTTCAAGCGGCTCCGCGCACCGGCGTCGCTCACCACGGTGGTGGAGGCGGAGAGCCTGCTCAACGACGGAACGGGCGTGGTGCTTTTTGGCATCGCCCTGACCGCGGTCACCACCCATGTGGGCATCGCCGACGGGCTGGCAACCTTCGCCATCGCCGTTGCCGCAAGCACGCTGCTGGGCCTGAGCGCAGGCTTTGTGGGTGTGCGCGTTATGAACCTCGTAGACGACCGCCTTGTCGAGGTGATGGCTTCCGTAGTCGTCGCGTACGGGACCTACCTGGTCGCCGAGCACTTCCACCAGTCGGGCATCATCGCCACCGTGGTGGCCGGCATGGTCATCGGCAACACCGGCGCACGCTGGACGCTCCCCGAGATCACCACCCAGGCGCTCGACACCGTGTGGGAGTTCATCGCCTACCTGCTCACGGCTGTGGTGTTCCTGCTTGTGGGCGTGGCCATCACGCCCGGCGATCTCGCGGTGGCGCTCCCGGTCATTGTGGTGGGCTATCTGGCGATGACTGCGGCGCGGGCGGCCATCGTGTACGGCGTCATCGGCATCGGCCAGCGGCTCGGTCCACCGGGCGTCCGCCTGTCACTCGGCTATCAGCACGTGATGTTCTGGGCAGGCCTGCGCGGCGCGATTGCGGTTGCCCTGGTGCTTGCCCTGCCGCCGGATCTGCCACAGCGCCACCTGATCGCGGGCGGCGTCTTCGGGATCGTCCTGGTCACGCTGCTGGTGCAGGGGACAACGGCCGGCTGGGTTGTGCGGCGCGCAGGCGTGCTCACGGCGGACTGAGCCGCGGCAGACCCGGCGGGTCCGGCGTCAAGCGGCGCGCAACCCAAAGAGCGCGCAACCAAATCACAACCACGCTGCGCCCCCCTCGATGCCGTTGTCTTCATGCGGCAAGCGCACGATGCGGCCCTGCAATACGCAACCCCACCAGCGCCAACGGACTCGGTCCCGGTCCGTTTGCCACTCCGGCGTCGGCCGGTCCGCTCTTCCGGCGCCAGCCGGTCAGATCTGAACGGGAAGGACACCAAAC
>CAIXZV010000509.1 GCA_903924005.1 uncultured Chloroflexota bacterium
GGCGCAATAATTCAATATGTTCTTCCGACCATAGTTTTACCACATGAAATCTTGCAACAGCGAAGGGATTTTGCCACAGGTCCAGATGGAAGGACCATGCCGAGGTGTACAGTCGAGAAATGGACCACCACGCCACACCGAACGGACAGACATATATCGTCGCCGCTGCCCGGACGCCCATCGGCAAGTTTGGCGGGGCCCTCGCGGGGGTGCCCGCGGTGGAGTTGGGCGCCACGGCCGTCCGTGCCGCGATGGCGCGATCCGGGCTGCCGGCCGATGCCGAGGTTGCGGAAGTGATCATGGGCCAGGTGCTCCAGGCGGGCGCTGGTCAGGCACCCGCGCGTCAGGCGACGCTCCGGGCCGGCCTTGCGGAAACCGTGCCTGCCACCACGATCAACCGCGTCTGCGGCTCGGGTCTCAAGGCCATCATGTTTGCCGCCGCGGGCATCCGCGCCGGCGACGGCGAGATCTACGTCGCGGGCGGCATGGAGTCGATGAACCAGGCGCCGTTCCTGTTGCGCAAGGCGCGGTTTGGGTATCGGCTTGGCGCTGGGACCCTGGACGATGCCGCGGTGCTGGACGGGCTGTGGTGCGCCATCGATGACTGCCACATGGGCACCCACGCTGAGCGCACTGCCATCCGCGCCGGGATCAGCCGCGTGGACCAGGACGCGCTTTCCCTGGAGAGCCACCGGCGCGCCGTCGCGGCGCAGGACGCCGGGCGCTTTGACGCAGAGATGGCGCCGGTCACCATCCGTGACGCCAAGGGCCGCGAGACGGTGGTGGCGGTGGACGAGGGTCCGCGACGGGACTCCACAGCGGAGGCGCTGGCACGGCTCTCGCCCGTCTTCCCGCTGCCAGACGGCGAGGACCGCGGGTCCGCCACGGTGGGCACCGTGACCGCGGGCAACGCCCCGGGCATCACGGACGGCGGCGCCGCAACCGTGGTCGCCTCGGAGCGCGCCGTGGAACGCTATGGCCTCAAGCCCCTCGCCCGCATCGTGGGCTATGCGCAGGCCGAGACCACGCCCAAGTGGCTGTTCCTCGCGCCCATCGCGGGCGTCCGCGCGCTGGAGGCCAAGACCGGTCTGGCGCCAGCGGACTACGACCTTGCCGAGGTCAACGAGGCGTTCGCCGCCCAGGTCCTCGCCGATGGCCGCGAGCTGGGCTTCGACTGGGCCAAGGTCAACGTCAACGGCGGCGCCATCGCCCTGGGCCACCCAATCGGCGCGTCGGGTGCCCGAATCGTCGCCACGCTCGTGCACGAGCTGGCCCGCCGCGGCGGCCGCTTTGGCCTCGCCACGCTCTGTCTGGGCGGCGGCGGCTCCGTGGCGATGGCGCTCGAGCGCGTCTAGCTCGCGGTCCTGGTCCTCACGGCTTGGACATGCATAGCCACTCCGACATGACCTTCGGACCAACCGCGGTCTGCGGGCCATCCGCAGGCACGTCCACTCGCGCCGTCACATAGATCTGGCCGATGGCCTTGTCCGGAGACATACCGAACACCTCGAGCATCCACGGTGCGGGCGGATAGTCGCAGGCAGCCGGGTCCCGGGCCAGCGTCACATCAACGGTTGCATTGGTCGAAGGGGTCATGACCCACGGGCCGGCCGCGTCGCTTGGTGCGCCGATCTGCGCGTTCACCAGCTTCGTCAATTGGTCGCCGCCCCAACACTGGGGTTGCCCGGTGTTGCCGCTGGTGTCGTAGCGCAGGCAGAGGCGCAGCGGTCCAACGAGCGGCAGGTCTGACGCGGTTTCAAGCTCCAGATGAACGGCCAGCGACGTCAGGACCCGCGCAACCTGTGGATCTCCAGACGGAGCGTTGGGGATTGGGGCGGACCCGATCTCCACCTGTGTCACCCCGATGCCGAACTTCCAGGTGGGCTGCCCGGCCGCCGCCGGCGACGAATACGGGAGGAACGGGCTGGGAGCGACCGCGTCCGGTCCTGCCGTCGCAACTGACAATGCCGCGATCAAGACGACAGCCCCTGCGAAGTCGATGAGCGACAGCTTCCGGAAATTCGCCGCGTCACGGATGAGCGTCCGGGCAACTGCAATTGCTGTTGCTCCAGCCACAAGCGCGCCGAACCCGAGCAGCAGCAGCGGGTCAAGGGTGTAGGCCAACTCGATCGAGGAGCCCATGAACGAGGTTCCGGTGAGCCCGATCACCACCAACGCCAGCAGCGCGAGGCCCACAGCGCCAAGTGCGAGCGCGACCACGGCTATCCAGGCCGCCCATCGCCCAAACTGCTGACGTCGCCACAGACCGGCCGCGCCGAGGAGGCCTAGCGCCGCCACCGGTGCAGTCGGCAGGAGGCGGAGCTGGCCCCCCAACGGCGCCAACACGTTGATGTCAAGGTAGCCACGCACAAAGTCCGGTGCCTGCAGGATCGCACCGCCAAGCGCGAGCAGACCGACAACGAGGAAGCCAGCCGTCAGGCTTCTCCTGTCCCCGCCACTGGGCTGGTTGCCGGTCGCCGCGGGATCGCTGTTGTCGTCCATCGTTGCCCCTCTCCATGGTCCGCGTGCGCACATTGCGCAGGTGCATCATGGCGTTGCGCCCCACGGCTTGCGCGACCAAGGCAGCGCTCCTGACCGACACCCGCGACAGGGCAAGTGTCCAAGGGTTGATCCAGATCGGCACACGGTCGCCGTCCTGGCCCGCCCGAACGGTGCGACTTGGCCCGCGGCGTAGACGTCGGCCAGCAGCCCGAGCCCGATCTCTGTGACCGCGACACCGCGAGTGTGACGCTCACGTGCGATCGACCAACTGGGTTCGGCCGTACGCGGAACAACCATGAACACGTCGTGCGTGATGTCGCACGCGACCGACGTGTGAGTCCGCCGCCCGCCCGCTCTTCCACAGCGTCGGTGGCCCGTATTTCACGGGGACGCGATGGCGGTGACGCACATGTAGCGCCACGTTGGCCGGCGGGCTACGGCTCCGGGTTCCTGCAGAGCCATTCGGAGGTCACCTTCGGGCCAACCGTCGCCATCGGCCCGTCGACCGGGACATCCACCGGCGCCGTGAGCCAGATCTGGCCGAGCCCATTGGTGGAATTGGCGAACAGCTCGAGTTGCCACGTTCCGGGCGGGTAATCGCACGACGCCGGATCTCGGTCGAGGCTGACCCGAAGGTCGGCGGCGGTCTCGTTCCGTAGCACCCAGCTGTCCGAGGCGCCAGCGGGCGCCCCGAGCGCGTCGTTGACAAGGTGGGTGATGCGGTCGCCGCCCCAGCAGAGCGGGAGCGAGGTGTCCGCTCCGCCCGAATAGCGCAGGCAGAGCTTCAGAGGCCCAACGAGCTGGAGGTCCCAGACAGACTTGAACGCGAGATGCGCGGTGATCGAAGTCACCACCCCCACGGTGTTTGGCGACCCCCCGGAAGAGTTGGGCAGGTCGGCCGACCCGACCGTGACCTCGGTCACGACCAGGAAGAACTTGGCCGGGATGGAGTTCTGTGACCCAGTGACCGGCCTGGAGCCGGGACCACCTGATCCTCCAAATAGAGAGCCGGTGCCCGACACCGGGAGCGGGGCGATCGCCACGCCAAGGATGAGCGCCGCCATGGCGGCCGACGCGAGCGCGTCCACAGCAGACACGCGATGGAACGACGGCGCAAGGCGGTGGATCGTGCGAGCGAGGGCGCGAACTGTGAACCCGGCCGCGCAGGCACCACCGATGCAAACGAGGGCCACGGGGATCGGGGCGGCACCGAGATCGGCGCCGACGAACGTCACACCCGTCAGCGACACAACGTACAGCCCGAGGAGCACCAGGCCCCCAGCACCGGCACCGAGGCTGACGCAGACGATCCAGCTCGCCCACACGCCGAATGCCCTCCCGGTCCAAAGCCCGACAGCGCCGCCGATCAGCAAGACGGCGAGGACGGCCGGCACGAGCGTGATGGCGTCCGAGCCGAGGGACGGGACCGGCGATCCGGCCTGATGCCACGTCGCCCGGTAGGCGATCTGGCCGACCTCCACGGCGAGCGCAAGCAGGCCGATGACGAGGAAGCCGGCCGCGAGGCCGCCGACACCGATCCGCCTCTGTTGGCCCTCCGCCGCGGTGGTAGGCACGTCCCCGTCCATCTCAACCCCTCCGGTCGCCCGCCTGCGCACACTGCGCTGGTGCATCATGGCACTGCGCATTGCGGCTTGCGCGACCAAGGCAGCGCTCCTGACCGACACCCGCGACAGCCCTGAGGATCCCGATGTCTGACCCCGCCGCAGCCCCCGCCACCAATCGGCACTTCATCGCCGGGGAATGGGTGGACAGCGTGTCGGGCATCCTGTTCGACAGCGTCAACCCCGCAGACACCAGTGACGTTGTGGGCCGCTTCCAGGCGGGGACCGCCGCTGATGTGGCCATGGCCGTGGCGGCCGCAGTAGATGCCCTGCCGGCGTGGCGCGCAACCCCGGCGCCCAAGCGCGGCGAGCTGCTCTACCGCTTTGGCGCCCTGATGGCCGAGCACAAGGAGCGTCTCGCCCGGGTCATGACCCGCGAGATGGGGAAGGTGCTGGCCGAGGCGCGCGGCGATGTCCAGGAGGGCATCGACATCGCCTTCCTGATGGCCGGCGAAGGCCGCCGGATGTTTGGCGACACGATGCCGTCCGAGCTGCCCGACAAGTGGGCGATGAGCATCCGCCAGCCGGTTGGGATTGCCGGGATCATCACGCCCTGGAACTTCCCCATCGCCATCCCGTGCTGGAAGATGATGCCTGCGCTGGTTGCCGGCAACACCATCGTGTTCAAGCCCAGCTCCGATGCGCCCCACTGCGCCACCGTCCTTGTGGAGCTGATGGAGGAGGCGGGGTTCCCGGCGGGCGTGATCAACCTTGTGACGGGGACCGGCGCCGAAGTCGGCGACGCGATTGTGGAGAACCCCGACGTCCGCGTCATTTCCTTTACGGGCTCGTCGCACACGGGACGCTCCATCGCCGAGCGTGCGGGCCGGCGGCTCAA
>CAIXZV010000510.1 GCA_903924005.1 uncultured Chloroflexota bacterium
CGCCGGGAGGATCTCCATGCAGGTCTGCATGGAGCTGGCGTGGGGAGGGGGCGCAACGCGGGTACGATCTATGCAATGAGCCAGATTGCATTTGTCTTCCCCGGTCAGGGCAGCCAGTTCGTTGGGATGGGCCGTGCCCTCACCGAGAGCTCGCACGCCGCCGCCGCTGTCTTCCAGACCGCTGATGACGCCCTCGGCGAGCCCATCAGCCGTCTCGCGTGGGAAGGGCCCGAGGAGGATCTCAACCGCACCGAGAACAGCCAGCCGGCGCTTCTGGCAGCGTCCATCGCGTATCTCGCCGCCGTCCGCGAGCGCTGGGCCGCACTTGGCGTGGACATGCCGGCACCGGCCTTTGCCGCCGGGCACTCGATGGGCCAGTACACGGCCCTCGTGGCGGCCGGAGCGCTGGACCTCGCCGATGCCGTCCGCCTGGTCCGCACCCGCGGCACGCTGATGCAGACCTCTGGGGCCGGGCGAGAGGGTCGCATGGCCGCCCTCATCGGCCTCGATGATGCAAAGCTTCCCGAATTGGTGGCGCAGGCGTCGGTCTTCGGCATCTTCGGCGTTGCCAACAGGAATTCGCCTGGTCAAGTGGTGGTGTCGGGCGAGCGTGCGGCCGTGGAGGCCGCCCTCGGCATCGCGAAGACGCTGGGCGCCAAGCGCGCGCTGGAACTGCCGGTCAGCGTGGCCGCGCACTCCCCGCTCATGGCGGAGGCGGCCGAGGGCATGGCCAAGGTCCTTGCCGGCATCACGTTCCGGAACCCACACACGCCGCTGCTGGCGAATGCCGATGCCGCGCTGATCACCACAGCTGACGCCTGCCGCGCGGAGCTTGTCAACCACCTGACCACGGGCGTGGACTGGGTTGGCGCCGTGCAGACCATGCACGCCAAGGGCGTCACCACGTTTATCGAAGTTGGCCCCGGCCGCGTCCTCACGGGGCTCATCAAGCGCATCGTCTCGGACGCCGTGACGATTGCCCTCGACGATCCTGCAGCCGCCGACCGGCTCAACGTCCCGTTCGCCGATGCGGCGTCCGTGGACTCCGACGTCTAGCCCCCACCCTCGAGAGGAACCTCACCCGTGCGCCAGCCCGACTACACCCGCCGCGTCGCCGTCACCGGTATCGGCGTGATCAGCCCCATCGGCAACGACAAGGACACGGTCTGGGCGAACCTCCAGGCTGGCGTCTCGGGTCTGGGGATCATCACCAAGTTTGACCCCTCCCAGTACGACCGCCAGATTGCGGGCGAGGTTCACAACTTCACCGCGACGGACTGGATGGACGCCAAGGCGGTCCGCCGCTCCGAGTCCGCCATGTGGTACGGCGTGGCGGCGGCCAAACAGGCGCTGCGTGACGCGGGTTTTGAGATCACCGACAGCAACCGCGAGGATGTCGGCGTGGTCTTTGGCACGGGCGCCGGCGGCCAGGAGCTGATGATCGCCAGCCACAAGATCCTTGAACTCAAGGGCGCGGACCGCGTTCCGCCCACGTTTATCGCCAACGGTCTTGTGGACTCCACGTCGGGGATGATCGCCATCGAGACCGGCGCCATCGGCCACAACATCTGCGTGGTCACTGCGTGTTCCACGGGCACCAACTGCGTGGGTGAGGCCGCCGAGCTGATCCGCCGCGGCGACGTCCACACGGTCATCGCGGGCTCCGCGGAAATGCCGCTCATCGAGGTGGCCCACGCGGGCTTCGGCAACATGCGCGGGCTTGGCGCACCGCGGCCGGGCTACCCCATTGCAGACACCAGCCGCCCCTTTGACCGCACCCGCGACGGCTTCGTCCTGGGTGAGGGCGCAGGCGCGCTGCTGCTTGAGGACATGGAGATGGCCAAGGCGCGTGGCGCCCATATCTACGCCGAGGTGGTGGGCTACGCCGCCACGGCCGATGGCTGGGACATGATCCAGCCGTCCGACAAGGGGGCCGGTGCCGCCCGCGCGATGCGCAACTCGCTCCAGCGCCGCGGCGTGCTGGCCGAGGAGATTGACCTGATCAACCCGCACGGCACCTCAACGCCGGTGGGCGACAAGCGTGAAGCCGAGGCGATCTGGACCGTATTTGGCGAGCGCGCTGCACGCGACCGCCGCTCCATCGCCATCACGGCCACCAAGTCCATGACGGGCCACATGATGGGCGCGGCCGGCGGCTTTGAGGCCGTGGCCACCGTGCTGTCCGTGGATGCGCAGATCCAGCCCGCCACCATCAACTACTCTGAGTTTGACCCCGACTGCGACCTCTGGGTGACCACCGAGACCGAGAAGCGCTCCATCCGGTACGCGCTGTCCAACAACATTGGTCTGGGCGGCCACAACGGCGCCATCATCTTCAAGCGCTGGGACGGCCGCTGAGGCGGGGCGCCTGACCGTCAGGGGCCTGAACATGGGGCTCTGGCGGCGCGGCAGTACAATCGCCCTCTGTCCACGATCCCCTCGCTGAGGCTATTGCCGTGCCCTCGTCCGACCTCTCGCGTCGCGCCGTCATCACCGGTATGGGCGCGGTCATGCCGATCGGCAACGACTTCGAGACCTACTGGCGCAACCTCCAGAACGGCGTGACCGGCACGCGGCCAATCACCGCGTTTGACGCGTCGGGCTTTGAGGTGCGGATTGCCGCTGAGGTCCTGGGCTTTGACGTGAGCTCCGTGATGGAGCCCAAGATGGCCCGGCGCATGAGCCGGTTCATCCACCTGGGCATGGGTGCCGCCAAAGAGGCCGTGGCCTCGTCCGGGATTGACTTCGCGGCGATGGACCCAGATCAGCGTGACCGCGTTGGCGTTGTGCTCAACACGGGCGGCGGCGGGATCGAGTCCATCATCGAGGGCACCCACGTTCACGACGGCAAGGGCCCGCGCTTTGTCTCCGCATTTGCGGTGCCGGCGCTGTCGGGCTCGATGGCCGCGTGCATGGTCTCCATGGAATACGGCATCACCGGCCCCGTCATCACCCAGGTGGCCGCGTGCGCCACATCGGTGATCGCCTTCCACGACGCGCTGCGGCTCATCGCCACCGGCGAGTGCGACGTCGTGGTGACCGGCGGCGCCGAGGCGCCAATCGTGCCGATGGGTGTCGCCGCGCTGTCCAACATGACGGCCCTGTCCAAGCGCAATGACTCGCCCGAAACCGCGTCGCGGCCGTTTGACCTCACGCGTGACGGCTTCGTCCTTGGCGAGGGCGCGGGCGTTGTGGTTGTGGAGTCCGCTGCGCATGCCCTTGCGCGTGGCGCAACGCCGCTGGTGGAGATCCTTGGCGGAGCGCTCACCGCGGACGCGTTCCACATCTCGGCACCCGATCCCACGGGTCGCGGCCAGGCGCGCGCGATGGTCAGCGCCATGCGCAACGCCGGCGTGGCACCGGACGAGATTGACTGGATCGTCGCCCACGGCACATCCACCTCGCTCAATGACTCCACGGAGACCACGGCCATCAAGGCGGCCTACGGGTCTGCTGCGTATACGCGCGCGATCAGCTCACCCAAGTCGATGGTGGGGCACCTTGTTGGCGCGGCCGGCATCGCGTCTGCGCTGGCGGCGATCGGCGGCATCCGCGATGGCGTCATCTCCCCCACCGCCAACCTGCACACACCGGACCCGGCCTGCGACCTGGACTACGTGCCGCTCGTGGCCCGCAGGACCAAGGTGGACACCGTGGCGGTCAACGGCTTTGGCTTTGGCGGTCAGAACGCGGTCACGATCTTCCGGCGCTGGCAGGGGTAGCGTCCGCCGCGGGCACTGCTGGGGCTCCCGCGTTCGGCTTGGCAATTCACGCCGGACTCAGATCGACACCCGTGGTGCAGCGTTCGCGCGCCCAAGTCGCCCTTCGCGGGTTGACCGGTGCACCAGACACCCGTCATGAGTCAGTGCTGACTCAGGCTCGGAGCGAGCGCCCCTCGAACGCCTCAAGGCGAGCGATGACATCGTCGGGAATGGCCTGCGGGCGCTCCGTGGCGTAGTCGTACAGCACTAGCACGTCCTCGGCGGTGGCCACGAGGCGCGCCTCCCCGTGCGCAGAGGCGGACGCCGTCAACCGGTGCTCCAGGATGAACGACGTGCGGCCCACGCGGGTTGCGCGCGACTCCACCGTGAGCACCTCGCCAAACATCGCGGGCGAGCGGAACGTCACGCGAATGTCGGCAAGAATCAGCGACTCGCGTGCGCCGTGCGTGACAAGCGCAAACGAGTGGCCGGTCACGTGCTCCCAGTACGAGATCCGCGCGGACTCGCAGTACGTGAGGAACCGCGAGTTGTTGGCGTGGCCCATCGCGTCCGTGTCGCCAAACCGCACATCGACGACGAAGCGGTGGGAGAAGACGCCGGGCAGGTCGCGCGAATCAGCCGGGACGTCGATCCGAGAGGGCGTGTCGCTCACGACCCCGAGTGTACGCGCAGGTGGGCAAGCAGCGGGATGGCGTAGAGTCGGGGCATGGCATCGCCGCATCGCGCCTTCGTGCTCCGGCACACCACCCTCCAGCAAGTCCCAAGCCTTGAGGAGGTCCGGCTCCATCTTGCCGAGGAGGTCCTGCCGCTCTGGCATGACGTCCAGGTGGAGAGCGGCGACAACGACTCGCCCCCGCCGTATTGGGCCTTTGCCTGGGGTGGCGGGCTGGCGATTGGCCGCTACCTTCGAGATCACCCCGAGGCTGTGGCCGGCAAGCGCGTCTTCGACTTTGCTGCGGGCTCCGGCATCTGCGCCATCGCTGCGCTGAACGCCGGAGCAGCCCACGCAATCGGCGCCGACATCGACCCCTTCGCTTGCGCCGCAATGGAGCTCAACGCCAAGGCCCTGGGCGCCGCGGGCAAGCGCCTGACCATCACCAGCCGCGACGTCCTGGACGATGAGCCGCCCGATGTGGACGTCATCCTCGCGGGCGACTGCTGGTACGCGGAGGGTCTCGCGGAGCGTGTTCGGCCGTGGCTCCTGCGCGCGCACGCCGCGGGCATCGAGGTGCTGGCGGGCGACCCCGGCCGACGCTACACGCCCAAGGACGATTTCGATGAAGTGGGCTCGTACCTGGTCCGAACCACCACCGAGCTTGAGGACCAGGATCGCAAGACGGCCTGGGTGTATCGGCTGAAGCCAGGGCTCAGGGCGTAACGGTCAGCGTCCCCGCCATCATCGAGCGGCCGTTGGCATCGGTGCTCATCACGGTGTAGGTGCCGGGCTTGTCCAGCACCACGCGGACGCGGGACGTCTGGCCGGGGCGGGCCACCAGCTCCACGTTGGCCACGCCGTCCACCATCCAGTCGCGCACCACGCTGTCGTCGTTCTGCAGCTCCATCACGGTCCAGGCGCCCGCCTTCAGCGTGATGTCGGCAGGCGCCAGCATCCCATCGGCCAAGGCCATCACGGCCACGCGCGGCAGCCCCGCGTCAATCGCCCCATCCGCCGCCAGCGCGCCGCCGGCCAGCGTCAGGCCAATCGCGCCCACCACCAGCAGGAACGCCCCGTCGCGCACGGCGCCAAGCAGACCGCGCCGCTGCAGCACCGTCTTGCCCGGCCGCACGTCCACGCCGCGCAGCCGCAGCGAGTTGGTCACCACGCTCACCGATGAGAGCGCCATCGCGCCCGCGGCAAGCGCCGGGTTCAGCGTCACGCCAAACGCCGGGTACAGCGCGCCCATTGCGATGGGGATCAGCAGCACGTTGTAGGCAAAGGCCCAGAACAGGTTCTGGCGGATCACGCGCAGGGTTGCGCGCGACAGGGCAATCGCCGAGCCCACCAGCCGCGGATCGCCGCCAACCAGCGTGATATCGGAGGCCTCAATCGCCACGTCCGCGCCGGTGCCGATGGCCACGCCGAGATCCGCGCGGGCAAGCGCCGGGGCATCGTTGATGCCGTCGCCCACCATGGCCACCTTGTGGCCCTGCGCCTGCAGGCGCTCAATGACGGCGTCCTTGTCCTCTGGCAGCACCTCTGCGATGACGTGCGCGGCGTCGATGCCAACCTGGCGGGCAACCGCTTCTGCGGTCACGCGCGCGTCACCGGTGAGCATCCAGACTTCAAGCCCGGCGTCGCGCAGGCCGCGCACGGCTTCGGCGGACTCCGCCTTGACCGGGTCGGACACGGCGACCATCCCGGCCGCGCGGCCATCCACGGCCACGAACACCACGGTGGCGCCGTTGGCCGCCTGTGTTGCGGCTGCTTCCTCAAGGGCCGTGACGTCTGCGCCGCGCTCCGCCAGGAGCCGCCGGCTGCCGACGATGACGCTGACGCCGTCGATGACGCCGCTCACGCCGCGGCCGACGATGGCCTCGAAGCCTTCGGCCTTTGCAAAGCCAAGCTCCTGCTCACGCGCACGGCGGACGATCGCCTCGCCCAGCGGATGCTCAGAGCCCGTCTCAAGGGACGCGGCTAGATCCAGGACGCGCGCCTCGTCAAAGCCGTCCGCGGCTACCACCGCGGTCACCGCGGGCTTGCCCAGGGTGAGGGTGCCGGTCTTGTCCATGACAACGGTGTCGATGCGGCCGGCCGCCTCCAGCGCCTCGCCGCCGCGGACGAGGATGCCGGTTTCGGCGCCCTTGCCGGTGCCAACCATGATTGCCGTGGGGGTGGCGAGGCCCATGGCGCAGGGGCACGCGATGATCACCACGCCGATAAACGCGGTGAGCGCAAGCGTGATGCGCGGCTCCGGCCCGGCCAGGAACCAGATGGCAAACGTGAGCGTGGCGACGCCCAGCACGGCCGGGACGAAGACGGCGCTGATCTGGTCCGCCATGCGCTGGATGGGGGCCTTGGACCCCTGTGCGCGCTGAACGAGGTCAACGATGCGGGCAAGCGCCGTGTCCCGGCCCACACGCGTGGCGCGCATGATGAACGAGCCCGTGGTGTTGAGCGTGGCGCCGATCACCTCGTCGCCCGGGTTCTTCGTCGCCGGGATCGGCTCGCCGGTCAGCATCGATTCGTCAACGGCAGAGCTGCCCTCGGCAACCACGCCGTCCACGGGGATCTTGTCGCCCGGCCGCACGCGGAGCAGATCGCCCGGTACGACGAGCGCCAGTTCCACGTCCTCCTCCACCCCGTTGCGGATGCGGCGGGCCGTGGTGGCCTGCAGACCGATGAGGCGGCGGATAGCGCCGGTGGTGCGCCCCTTCGCGCGGCCCTCAAGCCACTTCCCCAGCAGGATCAACCCCAGGATGATCGTGGCCGAGTCAAAGTACGTCTCTGTGCGGAGCCCGGCGCGGTGAACAACCTCCGGCCACAGCGTGACCACGGCGGAGTACGCCCAGGCGGCGCTGGTGCCAACCGCAACCAGCGTGTCCATCGTGGCCCCGCCATGGCGCCCGGACCGCCAGGCCGCGCGGTAGAAACGGGCGCCCGCCCACGCCTGGAGCGCGGTGGCCGGGAGGAGGATCAGCTTGTTGATGTCCATCATGGACACCGCGGTCTGCGGCACAAACATGAGCGCCATAAACAGCAGCGACGCGCCGATGGCGACGGCCGACTGGCGCAGCGTCTCGCGCAGGGCCCGCTCGCGCTCGATGTCTTCGGCGGACATCTCGTCGCCGAGTTGGGCGGCAGCGGCGCCGGCAACCGCGGCAGGCGCCTCTGCGCGGACCTCGTAGCCCGCCGCCTCCACGGCCTTTACCAGCTCGTCACGTCCCGCCATCCCGGGATCCACGCGGACCGTGGCTTTCTCGGTGGCCAAGTTGACGGCCGCCTCCGCCACGCCTGGCGTCTTCTTGAGGAAGCGCTCGATGCGGTTGACACACGAGGCGCAGGTCATGCCCTCAATGGGCAGGACGATCTCGATGGACTGGGCGGCGATGGGGGTGGGGGACGCTGTATTCATACTGCAGGGGAGTATAGGCCGGGAGGACGGCTGGAATCCACGGCGGCAGCCTCAAGGTGGAGTCAAGTCTGGGTCAAGGCGCCAGACGAGCCGAGTGCCACAAGAACCTCGGCCTCGGTGTCCTCCTCAACTTGTATGCCTTGGGATGCCCCCCCTCCACGAATCGGGGGCGTCCGCGGCCTGCAAGCCGCGATACCGTCGTCGCGGGACCACTACGGGGTGGTTCGCACAGTACCGGGATGGGGCAAGGCCGCGATCGCACGGGAACCGCACCATGGGCAGGGAGCCAACACAACGGGCGCAGCCCGTCGCCAGGAGCGCGGCGCGCGGCGCGGCGTCATCGTCAGGCGGCGCTGACGACGCCGGGGTCTACCGGACGCTTGTGGACGCCCTCGACGAGGGCTTTGTCCTGCAGCGGGCAGACGGCGTGATTGAGGCCTGCAACCCCAGCGCAGAACGGATCCTGGGTCTCACGCGCGACCAGATGGCCGGGATGACGTCGATGGACCCAAGGTGGAGCGCCGTCCACGAGGACGGCTCGCCCTTCCCAGGCGAGACACACCCAGCCATGGTTGTCCTTGCAACGGGCCGTGCGCTACGTGACGTGGTCATGGGGATCCACCGGCCCGATGACACCTTTGTCTGGATCTCCGTCTCAAGCATCCCGCTTCGGCGGCCCAGCGCGCGGCGCCCGTACGCGGCGGCCACCACATTCCGGGAGTTGGACCGAACCCGTGAGGCGCTCCGCAAGAGCAACGCGCGATATGCGGAGTTCGTCAACGGCATGCCGGATCCGGTGTTCGCCATCGATCGCGACAAGCGGTACACCGTCTGGAACACGGAGTCGGAGCGGGTGACCGGGCGGGCGGCTGCTGATGTCCTTGGCCGGACGCTGGGCGAGATTGACTCCGCGCTGACAAGCGCAGCGGTGGAGCGTGCCACGAGGGATGTGCTTGCGTCCGGGACACCGCGGTCGCTGATTGAGCAGGTTGTGGCTGACACGGGACCGGGATACTTCAGCCTCCTGATCTCGCCAACGTCTGACGGCGCCTCGTTTGTGGCGCGCGACATCACGGACCTCATGCGCTCTGACTCGGCCTTCCGGGAGAGCGAGGAGCGGTATCGCGCAGTCTTTGCGGAGGCACCAATCGGGATAGCGCTGGTTGACTCGCTGAGCGGTCGCTATATCGACATGAACGAGCGCCACGCGGACATCGTGGGGCGAAGTCGTGCCGAGCTCATCGGCGCTGACTGGATGTCCATCACCCACCCCGACGACATTGCGCCCGACGCGGCCAACATGGCGCGTCTCCTCGCTCGCTCTGTCCCGGGGTTTGCGATGCAGAAGCGCTACATCCGGCCGGACGGATCCATTGTTTGGGCGGCGATCCAGGTGATCGCGATGCGCACAGCCGGCGGCAGCGAACGGCGCAACCTCACCATCGTTGAGGACATCAGCGAGCGCGAAGCCGGGCGAGCGGCCATCACGGCCAGCGAGGCGCGCTTCCGGGCGCTCTTCGAGAACGCCCCGCTCAACAGCGTCATCTACCGGCTTGTGCGCAACCCGGCCGGCGAGATCGTGGACTGGGAGATCGCCGAGATCAACGACGGCGGCGCGGCGGCGATTGGCCTTCCTGCCGCAGAGCTGCCGGGTCGCCGAGCCGTGCAGCTCTTCGGCGCGGACGTGATGGCCGGCTATCTGGAGATCTCCCGGGACGTCGCGCGCACCGGGCAACCGCGGACCTGGGAGGAGCACTTCGCCTTCAACGACCGGACGTACCTCACGTCGGTCTTCATGGCGGGCGAGGACCTCTACGCGAATGTGAGCGTGGACATCTCCGAGCATCGGCGCACCAAGGATCGCCTTGAGCGCGCGGAGCGGATGGACTTGGTGGGCCGCTTGGCCAGCGGTGTCGCACACGACTTCAACAACCTGCTGGCCGTGATCAGCGGGTATGCCGAACTGCTGACCGACACAAGTGCGAACGATGATCCGCGAGGCGAGGAC
>CAIXZV010000511.1 GCA_903924005.1 uncultured Chloroflexota bacterium
CCTCTACAGCGACGGCATCGTGGAAGCGCACAACCCGAGCGGCGAGATGTTCGGCTTTCCGCGGCTCGGTGGCCTGATGGCTGGCGACCAGACGGGCGATCCACTGCTCAGCCATCTGCTTGGCGAGCTGCACCAGTTCACAGGCGCCGCATGGGAACAGGAGGACGACATCACGCTTGTGACCGTGGCGCGACGTGGTGGTGTTGTGCAGCGGCGCGAGTTGCTCCGACTGGAGATCGCTGGCGCTCCCGGCAACGAGCGGACGGCCATGGATGCCGTGTCGAAGGCCGTGGTGCCCCTCGGCATGCCGCCTGATCAGGTGGACCGTTTGAAGACTGCGGTCAGCGAGGCCGCCATGAACGCAATCGAGTACGGCAGCCGGGGCGACCCGGCGGTGCCGTTCGTAGTGGTTGCCGTCATTACCGGGGGGGACCTCCTCGTCAGCGTCACGGACCGAGGTTCGGGCGGCCATATCGGCAAGCCGGAAGAGCCAGATCTCGACGCGAAGCTGGACGGACGCCAGAAGCCACGGGGCTGGGGGCAGTTCCTGATCCAGAACATGGTGGATGCCATGGAGGTCGTGATTGGCGAGACGGGTCGTACCGTCGTCCTCACGATCCACCTCGGCCCAGCGGGCACGACCACGGGAGACGAGCGATGACCCTGCAAGGCACCACGGTGGTGGTTCGCCAACTCGATGGAGGAGCCGTCGGGCTTGCGATCACAGGTGACCTCACCACCTCGAGCGAGGGCATGCTGCTCGACGCCTATGCCCGGGCCACGGCTGTTGGCGCGAGCCTCGTGATCCTCGACTTCGCGCAAGTCGCCTATATGAACAGCGGCGGGATCGGCCTGCTGGTCACCCTGCTCATCCGCGCACGCGCTGACGACAGGCGCCTCATGGCCGTAGGACTGAGTGCACACTATCGCCAGATCCTCGGCCTCACCCGACTGGACGAGTCGATCGCGGTCTTTGCCACGGAAGCGGAGGCGATTGCCGCTGCCGGCGCCTGAGTGCTTGGGCGCGACACCGGTTGGCCCCCGCAGTCAGCCGGGCATATCCTCGGCCGCACCAGCCGGGGCTCTCCCGGCGGGGAAGGCGCACGAGGCCATTCGCCGGTGAGCACCACCGCACCCGCAGGTTCATCCGCCGTGCCCGCGTCGCTGCCGGCACTGCTGGAAGCGGCCATCGCCCAGCATGGTGCGCGGCCGCTCCTGGGCGTCCGGACGTCCACGTCGCGAGAGCAGTCGCTCACCTATGCCGAGTTTGGCGTGGCTGTGGAGCAGGCCGCGGCGCGGCTGGCGCTGGCGCTCAAGCCCCGAGAGCGGGTGATGATCCAGGGCGCGCCCGGTCCCACGTTTGCCGCCGCCCTGTTTGCCGCGGCCAGGGCGGACGTGATCCTGGTGCCGCTTGACGCGCGCATGACGCCCGACACGGTGGATCGGATCGCGGCGCTCACTGAGCCCTCAGCCATCATTCTGGGCAGCGGGGCAACGCTGGAGCCCGCAACCATGGCCCGCCTTGCGGCGCTGCCGGTCCTTGATCTTGATGACCTGATTGACCCGGCCAGCCCCGAAGCGCTTGCCGCCTTGGCCGAGCGCGCGCCCGCCAACCCTGCCCAGCCGATGGAGATCCTCTGCACCTCGGGCTCCACGGGGAACCCAAAGGGCGTGACGGTGACCCAAGCCATGCTGCTGGCGTCAACGCGGCGCTGTCTTGAGGCCATCC
>CAIXZV010000512.1 GCA_903924005.1 uncultured Chloroflexota bacterium
GGACAAGCAGATCGTGGACATCGAGGGCCGCAAGGTCATCCGCGTCAACGACGTCTGCCTCGACATCGTGGAAGGCCGGCTCCGGCTGGTGGCGGTTGACGTGGGCGCGGCAGGTCTGCTGCGGCGGCTGGGCGTGGAGGGGGCGTTCCGCACCATCGCACGCAACATGAAGGTTGGGCTGCCTGAGCGCTACATCGACTGGGAGGATGTGGATCCGCTGGACTCCACCATCGCCTCGGTGCGCCTGCGCGTGCCCCACGCCAAGCTTGCAGAACTCCACCCGGCGGACCTTGCATCCATCATCGAGGACCTCGCCCCGCGCGACCGCGCCGGCATCCTGGCCTCCCTGGACGACGAGGCGCTGGCCGACGCCGTGGAGCAGATGGAGCCTGAGACGCAGGTGGACGTCATGGAGGACCTGACGCCTGAGCGCGCCGCCGACATCCTTGAGGAGATGTCCCCCGACGACGCGGCGGACCTTGTGGCAGACCTTGACCAGGACACGCGCGACGAGATCCTCGCGCTGATGGAGAAGGACGAGGCGGCCGAGCTGGGCGAACTGCTGGGCTACGACGAGGACACCGCCGGCGGCCTCATGACCACCGAGTTCATCGTGGTGGAGAACCATCTCACGGCGGGCGGTGCCATCGACCGGCTGCGCGAGCTTGAGCCAGACGCAGAGACGATCTACTACGTCTACGTGACCGACGAGGAGCACAAGCTTGTCGGCGTGATCTCGCTGCGCGACCTGATTGTGGCCAGGCCCGAGACGCCCGTGCGCGATGTGATGATCGACGACCCGGTGGCCGTGAACGTCAACGCCCACCAGGACGAGGTGGCCGAGGTGGTCGCCCACTACAACCTGCTGGCCGTGCCGGTGGTGGACGACAACGGCGTCATCTTGGGCATCGTCACGGTGGACGACGCGCTGGACACGGTCATTCCAACGGCGTGGAAGAAGCGCCTCCCCCGCGTGTTCAGCAGGTAAGGGCGGCATGGCTGGCATTCCTCCGAAGCCCGGCGACGATCGCCGCGTGCGCGCCCCTCGGCCGCGGGCCCGGGTTGTTCGCCCGTTCCCGCGCCTGCCACAGTGGCGCGTCCGCCTCATCGCGTCGCTGGCCGTCCTGGGCCCGGGGCTTGTCAGCGGCTTTGCCGACAACGACGCCGGCGGCATCACCACGTACTCGCTGGCCGGCGCCAAGTACGGCTACGCGCTGCTGTGGGTCATCCTCGCAAGCCAGGTGGTCCTGTTCTTCACGCAGGAAGTGGGCGCCCGTCTGGGCCTCGCCACCGGCAAGGGGCTGATCAGCCTTATCCGCGAGCGCTGGGGCGTCCGCTGGACCGTCTTTGCCGCGATGCTGATGCTCATCGCCAACCTTGGCAGCATCGTCGCCGAGTTCGCGGGCATCGGCTCCGCCCTTGGCATCTTTGGCGTGCCCACCCAGATCAGCGCCGCCGTCGCCGCCGTGGTTGTGGTGGGGTTCATCGCGCTTGGGTCGTACAGCCGCGTCCAGTACCTGTTTGTCGCGGTGGGGATCGCCGTGTCGGGCGCCTACATCTTCTCGGCAATCGAGGCCAAGCCTGACTGGGGTCTGGCCCTGACAAACCTGGTTGGGCCACACCTCACGGCCTCGCCCGCCTACTGGCTGGCCGTGGTTGGCACCGTGGGCACCACCATCACGCCCTGGGGGCAGGCGTTCATCCAGTCGTATGTGGCGGACAAGGGCCTCCGGCCCGATGACATCAAGGCCAGCCGCGTTGACGTGTTTGCGGGCGCGCTGCTGACCAACCTGATCGCCGCGTTCATCGTTGTCGCCTGCGCGGCCACGCTGTTCACCCACGGTCTGTCCATCAACTCCGCAGCGGATGCGGCGCGGGCGCTCGAGCCCATTGCCGGGACTGCCGCCACCGTGGTGTTTGCGGTGGGTCTCCTTGGCGCGTCGTTCCTTGGGTTGGGCGTGGTGCCCATGTCGTCCGCATACGCCACGTGCGAAGCGTTTGGCTGGGAGACGGGCGTCAACTGGAACTGGCGCGAGGCGCCGGCGTTCTACGGCCTGCTGGCGTTCTTTATCGGGTTTGCGGCGCTGTTCGTCATGATCCCCGGGCTGCCGCTCATCTCGGTCATGTTCAGCGCGCAGGTGCTCAACGCGCTGCTGCTGCCGTTCATCCTGGTGTTTGTCATGAAGCTCGCCACGGACCGCGAGACGATGGGCTCGCTTGCCAGCGGCCCGGTCCTGAGCGCCATCGGCTGGACCTGCACGGGTCTGCTGATCCTGCTCTCGCTCGTGCTGGTGGGGACAGGCCTCTTCGGCGTCTAGCGTCCCGGGAGCCGCCCAACTTGGCCTGGCCTGATCGGGGCCACCGATCGATTTCGCGTCCGCAGGGCACGAGTGATCGGTGCGGCCGATCAATCTGACGGCAAACGGTCTCCAGCCGAGCCAATCCTGGTCGAATCGATCGGTGCCACCGATCGAACCGCCGCCAGCCACCGGGGATCGATCGGTGCCACCGATCACGCGCGCCCACATGCTGCGCCCCTGACAGAGCGCGCTCAGCCCGCAGACGCCCTCGCAGCCGCCTGGTCGCGTCGCCGCTCCAAAAAGGCGGCCTCAGCGCGGTTGGGCGCGAGCGCCAGTGCCCGCTCGTACGCCGCCATCGCCTCAGCGACGCGCCGGAGCCGGACGAGCAGCTCCGCACGGGCGGCGTGGAAGAAGCGGTAGTCCGCCATAACGGGGTCGGCTGTCAGAGCGTCCACTGCGGCCAGACCCGCCGCCGGGCCCCGCACCTCCCCCACGGCAACCGCGCGGTTGAGCGCCACCACCGGCGACGGCGACACCCGCACCAGCACCTCATAGAGCCCCAGGATCTCCAGCCAGTCCGTGTCGTCAGGCGTCTCGGCCGAGTCGTGGACGGCCGCGATCGCTGCCTGCAGCTGGTATGGCCCCACGCGCCCAACCCGCAGCGCGCGCTCCACCAGCGCCTGACCTTCCACAATCCTCAAAGCGTCCCAGAGCGTCCGGTCCTGATCCTCCAGCCGCACCAGCTCGCCCGCCGCATCCACACGGGCGGGACGGCGTGCATCGGTCAGCAGCATCAGCGCCAGGAGCCCAAGCACCTCGGGCTCGCCGGGCAACAGCTCGGCCACCAGCCGCGCCAGGCGGATTGCCTCGTCGCTGAGGTCGTGCCGGATGAGCGCGTCCCCGGCGCTGGCGTCGTACCCCTCGTTGAACACCAGGTACAGCACGTGGAGGACGGACTCCAGCCGCTCCCCAAGCCGGTCCGCAGCCGGCACGGTGTAGGAGATGCCGGCCGCCCGGATCTTCCGCTTGGCTCGAACCAGCCGCTGCGCCAGCGTTGCCTCGGGCACCAGGAAGGCGCTGGCAATCTCAGGCGTGGTCAGCCCGCCCAACGTCCGAAGCGTCAGCGCAATCGCGGCTTCGGGCGCCAGCGCCGGGTGGCAGCAGGTAAAGATCAGCCGCAGCTGGTCATCGGCAATGGGCGCCATCTCGTCCTCCGCGGCCGCCATCAGCGCAGCGTCCCGTCGCGAGGTCTCAAAGGCCGCGTCGGCCGCGATCGCATCGGCCTTCGAGGCCAGGGTGCGGGCGCGCCGGATGCGGTCGATAGCGCGGTTGCGTGCCGTCGTGGTGATCCAGGCGCCAGGGTTTGCGGGGATTCCGTCAACCGGCCATCGCTCAAGTGCGGCGACGTAGGCATCGGCAACCGCCTCCTCGGCCAAGTCGAAATCGCGCAGGACGCGGATGA
>CAIXZV010000513.1 GCA_903924005.1 uncultured Chloroflexota bacterium
CCTCAGCGGAGTACACGGTGGCGACCGCTTCAACCTGTTCAGGGAGCAACAGCCATCCCCGCTGCCGCATTCAGGCGGCCGCTGGGCCAGCGCGACGAGCTGTCTTCACCGGTGTCCGGCGCCCGCCAGCAGCCAATGCCCCAGCCGGGTGGTAGCGCCCGAATGTCTCCACAGCAAGCCCCATGTCCTCAAGCTTGGTGAGGACACCGAGGATCACCGCGCCCCGAAGTCCTGTGGCCGCCACCAACTCGTCAACGCCAGATGCGCCCGCAAGGAGTGCTCCCTGGACCGCGTTCCCGGCCGGCCCCAGACCCCCGCTGACGGCGCCCGCCGCTCGCCCATGCACATCCACGGTGCCCTCGTCGTTTCCAAGGTCAAGATCTTCAAGCAGTTCTGCCACCCCAACCACGATCTTTGCCTGCGGACCGCCCTCCCGCAGGAACGCCAGGGAGCCGGCGACTGCGGGATCATCCATTCGACCGGGGACGATGAAGAGCCCTCTGCCCTGCTCCAGCGCCCATGCAGCTGTGGTCAGCGCCCCGCTCCGGATGCCTGCCTCCACAACGACGGTTGCGTCCGTGAGACCGCTGATGATCCGGTTGCGCCGTGGGAATGTGCCGCGCGTGGGGGTTGTGTCCGGGGCGAACTCGCTGACCACTGCCCCACCGCCAGCGGCGATGGACGCGGCGAGACCGCGGTGCGCAGCTGGGTAGAGATGGTCGTGACCGCCGCCAATGACCGCCACGGTTGGGACGCCCGCCCGAACGGCAGCAGCGTGCGCCGCACCATCAACACCAAGGGCAAGACCCGACACCACGACAGCGCCGGCGGCAGCGAGCCCCTCAGCAATCCTGGCAGCCGTGGCGCGCCCGACACCCGTGGGGCGGCGCGTCCCGACAACCGCGACAGGGTGGCGCGACTCCAGCGCTGCAGGATCTCCCCGAACGAACAGCACCGGCGGTGGCAGGTCCACCAAACGCAGACGCGACGGGTAGGCATCATCCACGAGGGTCACCACAGTCAGGCCGCTGCGCTCCACGCGGCGGAGATGGGGACCTGGATTGCCGATGGCCGCCACAAGTTCGGCGGCAGCCTCCGCCGACAGCGAGGGCGATCCTCCGTCAGGGCCGATGGTCGCCTCCTGCAGTCTCAGTGCCGCTTTTGGCGCTGAAGCGGCCTCCGCGATCCCGATCGCGCTGCCAAAGGCGAACAGGAGCCTCCCGAACGACACGGGGCCAACACCGGTCACGCCCGCCACCACCACCCATGCGTCTCGCTCCGCAATCCGGGCCGGACCCCCGCCATCCCCCGGCACGTCCCGCCCCAGCGGACCACGCGGACCCACGCCAAGCATCAGGCCGTCCTCCCGAGCGCCGAAGCGTCGACAGGCGCCCGGAACCGCGCCGCCTCGTCCAGATCCGTGTCCGAGACGGCGTCGTGCCCCTCAAGGTCTGCAATGGTGCGGGCCACCCGGAGTAGCCGCTCTGTGCCACGCCCCGAGAGCCCCTCTCGTTCTGCGAGCCGGACCGCCCGCCCGCGCGATTCCGGGAGCAGTCCGCACGCGGCTGCGAGCGCCCTCCCAGCAAGTCTCCCGTTGGGTATGGCGCCGGTTCTCAAGTGCTGGCGCCGACGCGCCTCTTCGATCCGCCGGGCGACCACTGCAGACGGCTCAGGCTCTGGACTCCGCAGCAGGACCTCGGGTGGGACGCGGTCCATGGCCACCCACAGATCCAGGCGATCCCGCAGGGGTCCGGAGACCCGGCGCAGGTACCTGCCCGGCACGCCTGGTGGGCAACTGCAGGCGCGGTCTCGTGATCCGGACTGTCCGCATGGGCAGGGGTTCATCGCGGCGATAAAGGTGAAGCGGGCGGGGAACGTTGCCCAGCGTCCCACACGGACCACCGCCACGGCACCCTCCTCCAGCGGCTGACGGAGTGCCTCAAGCACGTCCCTGCCAAATTCCGGCAGCTCATCACAGACAAGGACCCCGTGGTCAGCCAGGGTCACTTCACCGGGTGAGAGGCGCGGACCGCCGCCCACCATCCCGGCGTACGACACGGTGTGGTGCGGCATGCGGACCGGTGGGCGCCGGACCAGTTGCTCCACGGGCACGTCTGACGCAACCGAGGCCACAACCGTGGCCTCAAGCGCAGCCGCGTCGTCCAGATCTGGCAGGAGCGCGGGGATTGTGCGGGCCAGCAACGTCTTGCCGGCACCGGGCGGGCCGATCATCAGCATGGCGTGACCGCCAGCGAGGGCGATCTCCAGCCCGCGCCGCGCCGTTGCCTGACCCCGAACGTCAGCAAGGTCCACGAGACCCTGGGCAGGACCGGCGATCTGCTGCGGGGGTTCGGCGGCGGAGGCAACCAAGGATCCGCCGGCCCGCGGAAGACGATCAGGCGCGATGCGGCGCGCCCGATCCGGCCGCAGCGCGGCCACGGCATCCGCCAGGGTCTCCACACCGACCGCCTCCACGCCGGGCGCCAGTGATGCTTCACGTTGGGATGCGGCTGGCACCAGCACGCGCGCAACGCCGGTGTCCCGCAGGGCGATCACCATTGGCAGCAGACCCGGAACGCTGCGGACCTCGCCACCTAGGCCCAATTCCCCGATGAGCGCCCAGCGGCCGGCGACGGTACTCACCTGCTCAGACCCGAGAAGGATGCCCATTGCGATAGCGAGATCCAGCGATGCCCCTGCCTTGCGGACCTCAGCCGGTGCAAGGTTCACGGTGATGCGCCGCGGCGGGTGCCGATAGCCTGAGTTGCGCAATGCGCCGCGCACACGCTCGCGCGCCTCCGAGAGCGCAGCATCTGGCAAGCCCACGATGGTGAACCCCGGCAAGCCGGGCGCGACATCCACCTCAACGCGGACGGCGCGGCCGTGCAGCCCATGGAGCGTGGCGGAGAGGACGACAGCAAGCACGCGCGCACCATAGGCGCGGCCACTTAGCGGCTGCTTATCTGCGACTTACCGGACACTCACCCGGCGAGGCGAGCGGCAGCGAAACCTAGCGTCCAGGCCCAATCTGCGGTCGGCTGGCCATGCGCGAGCCAAGCTTGTCGATGGCTTTCGCAAACTCCATGATGGACTTGCCGAGGATCGAGTCCGCCCTGTCGCCCATCACCGGGGCGCCGGTGTTCAGCGCGGCAATCGCATCGCGGTAGTCATTCTGGATCTGGTGGTCGATTGGCCGGCGGAGGGCCTTCTCGGCGCTCTTGGGCCCGATGCCCGTGTGGGCGTTGGCGCGGTTGAGCACCAGCCGAACCTTGGCCTGGTCGTAGCCAAGGCGGCCGATCGTCTCAAGCATCAGCCGGGCGTTCTTGAGGCTTGGCAGGTCCGCGGTCAACACCATGAAGATCGCGCTGGCGATCTCGAGGACCATCAGGTTCATGTCGTCAAGCCGCTGGTCGATGTCGACAATCACATAGTCATACGCCCCGGCAAGCGCCGTCAGCACCTGGTACAGGTGGTTGGCGGTGACGAGGTCTGCCGCCTCGGGCGTTTGCGGGGCGAGCAGCATGTCCATGCCGGACTCGTGCGGCTGAACCAGGCTCCGCAGCAGCTCAACGTCGATCGCCGGCGCGTTCACAACGTCCACGATGCCCTTGCGGTCCATCGGGAAGTCCATGAAGACGCGGTGGTCGCCGAACTGAAGGTTTGCGTCCACCACGCAGACGCGGCGACCGAGCTTGGCGAGCGCGATACCCGTGTTGAGCGCGATGGTTGTGGTGCCCGCGCCGCCCTTCGCCCCGTAGTAGGCGTGGATGCGGCCCATCACGCTCCGTCCAACCAGGGCATCGCCCGGCGAGAAGCGCGACGTCAGCGAATGCAGCCGGGCCAGGAGTTCTGCCGGGTGGAACGGCTTGACGAGGTAGTCGTCTGCGCCGGCACGGAGGGCACGCACCTTCTCGCCGACATCACCGGCAAGCGTAAGGATGATGATCGGGACGCGGACGCCCGGGGCCTCGGCGGTGCGGATGCGCTCCGCTAGGTCGTGCCCGTTCAGACCCTGAAGGGTGGAGTCCACGATGACGACGGCGGGTGTCTCGCGCTCCCAGATCCGGAACGCTTCGAGCCCGTCCGTCGCAACGACGACCTCGTAGCCCTCATCGCGCAGGAGCTGGTGGAGGAGTCGCTGGACGCTCGCATCCTCATCGGCGACAAGTACCTTGCCAGCCATCGCACTCCCCGATCGCGACGGCCATGCGTGGGCGAGCCCGTGCTCGCCGGCCGTTCGTTCACGGAGTATAGGGTCGGCGCCCGGATCGTCTGGCATCCGATCGTCCAGTTGGAATAGCCCTCGTGGCGGCAACGGGGGGCCACCGCCACGAGAACCCGCCGGGTCAGCGCCCGGCGGCGCCCAAGGTCAGCCGGCGCCCTTGCCGGACATGCCGTCGGCGACGTAGCCGCTGATGCGGTTGGCGAGGTTGGTGAACTCGGTTGGGATGACAAACTTCGTTGACGGGCTTGCGCCGAGGGCCTTCAGGGCCTCGAGGTACTGCAGGGCCATCGTCTTCTCGTCGATGCCGTGGGCGGCCGCGTAGATCCGCTCCAACGCCTGGCTAAAGCCCTCAGCCCGCAGGATTGCCGCCTGGCGCTCGCCCTCGGCCTTGAGGATCTCTGACTGCTTCTGGCCTTCGGCCACGTTGATGGCCGACTGGCGCGCGCCTTCGGACTCGGTGATGACGGCGCGCCGCGTCCGCTCGGCGGAGAGCTGGCGGTTCATCGCGTCCTGGACGTCACGCGGCGGGGTGATCTC
>CAIXZV010000514.1 GCA_903924005.1 uncultured Chloroflexota bacterium
CAAACTTGCCGATGGGCGTCCGGGCAGCGGCGACGATATATGTCTGTCCGTTCGGTGTGGCGTGGTGGTCCATTTCTCGACTGTACACCTCGGCATGGTGCCGGACCGGGTCTCTATTCGATACAGTTGCGCTTGACCCTCCACCGAGGAATTGCCGCCGCATGTCTGCTGCACCCGCGTTGCCGCCCGCCACTGTCCTGCGCACTGCGCTGGACATGTTGGCTGTGCCCGCGGTTGCCGTGGATATGGCCGGGCTGGTGCTGGACGCCAACACCGCCGGGGCCGCCAAGCTGTCGGTTGAACCGCAGACCGCCCAAGGCCGCGCCGCCGCTGATGTGATCCCAATGCTGGCTGCGGCAATCCGGCTACCGCTGCGTGGCGGTGCGCAGGGGGCCACGCTGCTGGTGTGGCCCGAGACCGGCGGCGTGGATGCGGCCGCCGCGGAACAGCAGAAGGCAGACATGCTGGGGCGGCTCGCCGGCGGCATCTCGCACGATCTCGCCAACCCGCTTGGCGCCATCCTGACGCTCTCCAGCATGATCGCCACGGAGCCCGGCGTGCCCGAGGACCTCCAGGAGAGTGCTGGCCTGCTGAAGGGCGAGGCGGATCGCACCCTGCGTCTGGTGCGGAGCGCGCTGGAGTTTGCCCGCAAGCGGCCCGCCGCACGAAGCCGCGTGGCCCTGGGGCCGATGGTCCGCGAGTGCCTGGAGCTCAGCGCAAGCGCCATGGTCTCGCTTGACGTCCGGGTCAGCGTGTCTGAGGTCATGCCCGAACTGGAGGCCGATGCGGCCCGTCTGCGGCAGGCCATCCTCGCAATCCTCGTGGCCGCGGTGGAGGCCATGGGCGGGACGTGGACGCGTGGCGGGCCTCCCGCCACGGGCGCCCTCCGGATCGCGGGCGGCCTCGCCGAAGAAGACGGGCAGTATCGGGCGCGCATCAGCTTTGACGACACCGCGCCTGTGGTGCCGGAGGCGGCGCGGTCAACCCTGTTTCACGGCACCGGCGGACGCTCCAGCCGCGACTTGGCGGTTGCAGCGGCCCTGATTGAAGCTGCCGGGGGCCGACTTCTCTACGAGCCGCTCGCCAATGGCAATCGGCTGGTGCTGGAGCTGCCGCTTGCCGGCGACCCGCCCCTGTCGCGGCGGGTCTCAGCCCAGGCGCAGACCTCCGCAGGCGAACGGACTGGCGACCAGGCCAGCGGCGTGATCCGCGGGCTCCGTCCGGCTGTCCAGGCTGGCCCGGCCGCATCGGGCCCCGCCTCGGGCGCCGCCTCGGGCGCCGCATCGGGCCCCGCCTCGGGCGCCGCATCGTCGCCCGCGTTCGGGGCTGCCCGCGAGCGAACCGGCGGCGGCACGGCGCTCACGGTCCTCGTCTGCGATGACGAGCCGTCCATCCGTGCGCTGCTCACGCGGGTCATCACGCGCGGCGGGCACCACGCCCGCGAAGCCAGTGGCGGCGCAGAGGCGCTCGCCATGCTGGACGAGGCACCCGCGGACCTCGTCATGGCGGACCAGCGCATGGCCGACATGACGGGCGTTGACCTCTATCGGGCAGCCGTTGACCGCCGACCGGAGCTTGCTACGCGGTTTGTGCTCATGTCGGGCGATGCCGGGACACCAGAGCTTGTGGAGTTCGCGGCCGCCACTGGGCTCCAGGTGATTGAGAAGCCCTTTGACCTGACCGTGGTCAAGGCGATGCTGGAGCGGCTCGCCGCCGGCTGACCCCAAGCCTTTTGCGCTGTTGGTCAGCGCCTCGGCAGCGCCGGGTAGACGTGGAAGCCCCGCCCGGTTTTCTGGCCCAGGTGCCCAGCTGTCACAAGGTCCAACAGCACCTGTGGCGGCGCAAACTGCGGGCCGCCAATCCCCTCCTCCAGCACGCGCATGATGCCCAGACACACGTCGAGACCGATAAAGTCCGCAAGCTCCAGCGGGCCCATCGGGTGGTTGAGCCCCACTTTGGCGCCGGTGTCGATGTCGGCAGCCGTCCCCACGCCCTCCTCGTAGGCGCGCATCGCCTCGGTGAGCAGCGGGATGAGGATCCGGTTGACGATGAAGCCGGGCCGGTCCGCGCTGACGATCACCTGCTTGCCCAGCCGACCTGAGAGCTCGCGGATTGCGGCCTCGGTGGCGTCGTCCGTGGCAGAGCCGCGGATCAGCTCCACGAGCGGCATCACGGGGACCGGGCTGAAGAAGTGCATGCCCACGAAGCGGGCGCGGCGCGTCTCGGTGGTGGCAGCGGCAAGGTGGTCGATGGCAATCGACGAGGTGTTGGACGCAAAGATTGCGGATGGCTGGGCCACGGCGTCGATGGACGCCCAGAGCGCGGTCTTGACCGCCTGGTCCTCAAAGACGGCCTCGATCACCAGGTCTGCGTCGGCCGCGGCCGCCACATCAGCAACGGGCATGACGCGCGCCAGCACGGCGTCACGGGTTGCGGCGTCCAGCTTGCCCTTGGCGACGGCGCGGTCAAGGTTGCCCGCGATCCGGTCACGACCGGCAATGGCACGCGCCAGATCCGGCTCGTAGAGCGACACCCGGGCGCCAATCGCAGCGTGGACCTGCGCGATGCCGTGGCCCATCAGCCCCGCGCCCGCGACAAACACGTGGTTGATGCTCATGACGGCTCCTGGGGCAGCTCTTGGCGGGCAAGCGCCGCGAGCAGGGTGTCGGCCGCGGCGTACGGATCGGTGGCGTGGCGCGCCACGGCGTCAAGCGCGTCAGCCGTGGCCCCTGCAAGCGCGGGGCTGGCGAGGCGGTCCCACAGGCGTTCAACCAGCACGGCGCGCACCTGGGCGGCGGCCCGCGCCTGTCTTGCGGCAGGGGCATCGTCTCGCGTTGTGGCGGCGCGGTGGCGGTCCAGCGCTGCAAGCAGCTCCGGCACGCCCTCGCCGGTGACCGCAGTGGCAACGAGGATCTCAGGCCGCTTGGAACGGCTGTGCTCGCCGCCGCCCGACAGCATCGCGCGTAATTGTGCGGCAGTGCGCTGGGCACCTGGGCGGTCGCCCTTGTTCACCACCACGATGTCGGCCACTTCAAGGAGGCCAGCCTTGATGGCCTGGACCTCGTCGCCCATCTCGGGCGCCTCAAGGACCACGGTGGTGTCGGCAGCGGCGGCCACCTCCACCTCGCTCTGGCCCGTGCCCACCGTCTCCAGCAGCACGACATCAAAGCCCGCAGCGTCAAAGACCACCGCAGCCGTGGTGGACGTGGCGGCGAGACCGCCGGCGTGACCGCGCGAGGCCATGGAGCGGATGAACACGCCATCATCCGTGGCGTAGGACTGCATCCGGACGCGGTCCCCCAGCAGTGCGCCGCCCGTGATGGGCGATGAGGGGTCCACGGCCACCACGGCAACCGTGCGGCCGCGGTCGCGGAGCTCCGCGATCAGCGCTGCAACCAGCGTGGACTTGCCGGCGCCGGGCGGCCCGGTGATGCCCACCAGATGCGCATGGCCCGCCTCGGGGTAGAGACGGCGGAGCGCGTGCTCCGCAACGGGCGTGTGGTTCTCAACCGCGGTG
>CAIXZV010000515.1 GCA_903924005.1 uncultured Chloroflexota bacterium
CCATGCACGCCTCCTTGTGGCTTGTCGCCATCGTCGTGCGTGGGGGGTTCGGGCGGCCACGCCCCTCCGGGCGGGTAGGGCGGCCGTCATTTCGGGTAGGTACCGGGGGCCGTCCGGCCCGGGCCACAGGCATTCGCGCTGGTGGATACTCCCCGCGTTGCGCTGCACGCAGGGGGTGGTGATGTTCAAGCTGATCGGGGCGATCGTCGCCGGGCTGGCACTGGCGCTTGGAGCGTCGATCGCGCTTTCGGCGCCGCTCTTCGTGTCGCCCACGGCGGATCGGCTGGCGCCGCTACCGGCCGGGTCGCACACGCCAGGCGAACTTGAAGCTGCCCATGCTCTGGCTGTGGCTATCCGGGACGCGCCGCCTGATGCGAATGGCTTTGTTCAGAGGATTCGGCGCAACGGCGATCTGCCGGACGTGGAGGTGTCGCGCAGCACGGCCACGGTGTTCACGACGATGCCCAAGACAGAGGCATCCGGTGCGCCCGCGATGTTCCTGTGCATGCACCTCCGGACGCTCGCGGCCAAGGTGGGCGGCATCGACACCGTGGCGATCGCCGGCGGCGCAGGCGGGCGCGAGGTGGTGTCCGACTGCAGCCAGGCCGGTACGTAGCCGGGGAGGACTGAGCCTGGCGGCCCGAGCGCGACCGTGGCCAACAAACGGGTCCTCGAAATGGGGCCCGGGTGTGATGCCACCTGCCCTGGAGGCTCAAGCGCGACTGCTAGACAACAAGGGGGCCCGAAGCGCGGTGTCGGCCGTCCGTCTGCCGGGAGCCAGTGGTGTTGCGTTGGCTGACGGTCGCGCGACACGCCGACGGAGCGCGGCCCAACGGCCGTTGACGTTGGGCCCGGCCACCCGCACGACCGCCGCTGGCCCGGCTGCTGACGGCAGGCCTGGCGGATCTCACGGTGCGTCTGGCAATTACCCCGACGCTGATCAGCCGCTGAGGCTGCATGCCTTGTTGACGCTGCGCCAACGCGCGGCGGCGCGGCGCGGCGAAACGTTGGTTGTCAGTCGCGATCCACGAGACCCTCGCGCATCGCCCGGGCCACCACTTCGGCTCGGTTCTGCGCGTGCAGCTTGTCCAGAATGTTGCGCAGGTGGAACTTGGCGGTGTTTTCGCTGATGCCGAGATCCGTGGCGATCTCCTTGTTGCGCATCCCGGCAACCACGAGGCGCAACACGTCCATCTCGCGCTCCGTCAGGCGATCCGGGTCGGGACGGCCAGCATCGGGCGTGGGCGCAGCCACGGGTTCCGGGCGAGCAAGCTCCGTGAGGATGCGGCCGGCGATGGCGGGGGTGATGGCCGCCTCACCGCGCTCGATAGCCAAGAGCATGCCCCGCAGCTCCGCGCTCTCGAGGTTCTTGAGCAGGTATCCGCGGGCGCCGGCCTTGATGGCGGCAAACAGGTCGTCGATGTCCTCAGATGCAGTGAGCATCACGATGGCCACGCCGGGTGCGGCAGCCGCCAGCCGCCGCGTGGCAGCGAGCCCGCCGCCGCCGGGCATCGCCACGTCCATCAGCACAAGGTCTGGCAGCAGCGTCTCAGCGACGGCAACTGCAGCTTCGCCATCTGCAACCTGACCAACCACCTGATGGCCCCAGGCGGTGAGCAGCGAAGCCACGCCGTCGCGGAAGAGCGCGTGGTCATCGGCGAGCAGGATGCGCATGGTCAGGCGCCCACGTCCGCAGGCGAGTGCCCCGTGAGCGGCAGTTCTAGCCGCACCAACACGCCACCGCCGACGCGATCCACAACTTGCACGGTGCCGCCAATCCGCCCGGCCCGCTCGCGCATGGACCGCAGACCGTAGCCCGGCATCTGCGGCGTGAGACCGGACGCACCAAGGCCACGTCCGTCGTCCTCAACGGTGATGACCAACAGCCCGCCGTCGGCCCGCGCCCCAAGCCGCACCTTGTGCGCCAGCGCGTGCTTGCGGACGTTGGTGAGCGCCTCCTGGACGATGCGGTAGATGTGGGCTTCGGCATCGGCATCCAGGCGCAGCGATGCCGCAGACGGCTCAATCGCCAGCTCAAGCGCAAACCGCGACGCCTCCGCCACGCGCCGCGCGTGCGCGGCCAGGGCGGTCCCCAGACCCTGTCCGGGCTCAATGGGCCCGCGCAGACCCAGAATCGTCTCGCGGACATCCACATAGACCGCGCGTGCTGCCGCGCCAAGCTCGCCAAGCTGGACGCGCGCCTCGTCAACGCGGCCCGCCTCAAGGAACCCGTCAACGGCCTGCGACTTGGTGTTCACGTAGCCCAGCACCTGGGCGATGCCGTCGTGGAGCTCGCGGGCAATGCGCTCCCGCTCATCCACTACTGCGAGCTCGCGGAGGCGCGCCTGCAGCCGGGCGTGCTCAAGGGCAATGGTTGCCTGGTACGCGAGCGAGCTGAGGGTCTCCACGTCGTCGGCGTCGAAGCCGCGCTCCGCGGCGGCGCCCACGGCCAGCAGGCCGATCGTCTCGCCGCCTCGCTGCAGCGGCGCGGACAGCCGGGCCACGGCCATCTCGGGCGGGACGAACTGGAGCAGCGGTTCATCGCTTTCGGGCCCGGCCGGCTCGATGACGCCCGCGCCGCGCACTCGGCCGACCAGCCCAGCGGCCGCCCGCAGCTCCATCTGCCCGTCGGCGCCCTCAAGCAGCAGCACCGCCACGTCAGCGCCCAGCAGCTCGCGCGCATGCGTGACCACCGCCGCCAAGACGCGGTCCACGTCGGTCATCGCGGCGATCGCCACGCTGACGCGGTGGAGCGCTCGAGCGGCGGCACCGCGCTCCTCAAGCTCCTCGTTGCGAGCGCGGAGGTCGCGCGTCAGGGCGTCGATGCGCCGGAAGCCGAAGAAAGCGATGACGATGCCGATCAGCAGCACCGTGCCCGTGATCAGCAGGTTGTCGAGCGGGAACGAGATGTTCTGGTCCAGGAGCTGGTCGCCCACCTCCTCGAGCACCGCGACCGTCAGGGCCGGGACAAGCACGATCAGCCAGCGAAGCTGGAGGCGTATCCGCGGTCTGCGCTGGACGGGGGACGGCAAGGGGGCTCCGGTGGCGGCTGGTCGCGGCGTCAGGATAGCCCCGCGGCACCAGACAGCCGTCGGTCAGCCCGGCTGGCACCCTGGACACCAGAACGTCAGGCGCGGCAGGTCGCGACCCTGGGGCTCCGCGCG
>CAIXZV010000516.1 GCA_903924005.1 uncultured Chloroflexota bacterium
GGTGGTTGCGCAATTGCACCTCCGCCCCGCAGTTGGATCAGGGGAACGCGGTGAGCTCCACTCGGCCGGTCTTGATCACGATGGAGATGCGGACGCCTCGCGGGGCGGACCCGGTGGTGTCCGAGTACTCGATCACCCAGTGGTCCACGCCGAAGTCAGTGGCCTTGCGCACCGTGTACGGCATGCCGGAAAACGCCGGGTACTCAAGCTTGATGATTGTGGCGGCGGACTGCTCTGCAACCGCCTGGCCCACCGGCGGGGCCGGGTGCAGAGCAGTCTGGAGCTCGTCGGCCGATGTGGCGACAGGGGATCCAAGGAGGAACACCACCGCAAACCCGGCAACAAGCAGGGTGGTCCAAACGGCGGCGAGTACGGGAAAGCGGTTCATCAGGGGCGCCCCAGGTAGACCATGTAATGGAGGGTCTTGAGGTTGACGTTGGCGGTGTCGACGTCGCCAGCAGCCACCAGCGCATCGATCGCCTTCGAGATCCCCACCTTGGCCGTCTGGAACGCGTCGATGGGCGTCTGCCCCGCGGCAACGGCATTCCAGAAGAGGTACTCGAAGCCCGTGCGGCCCATCGGAATATCCGTGGGGGCCATCCGGTAGCTGTACGAGATGTGCGTGTCCGCGACGTAGGCCCGCGTGCCGGACTTGAGGTAGTGGAGCGCGAGGTCGTTGTCGGAGGTCTTGTGGACGGGCTCCTGGATGGTGTCCAGGGTCCAGGCGCCGTAGCAGGCCCCGATGAACACGACGCCGTGGCTGGTGGGGTTGGACTCCACCCGCACGCCATCGGTCTGGTTGGCCTCGGAGAGCGACCACTCGTCGTCGAGCGGGCTCGACGTGTTCGTGGGCGACCAGCTCACGGTGTTGGCGGCCCAGGAGTTGGTGGCCACGCCGATGCCGTGGAGCAGCACGTACAGGTAGCGCGCGTTGCTGGCGTCGGCGTTGGACGCGAACTGGTCGGGCGTCGTGGGCGGCACGTACTGCATGCGGATCTGGGCAAGCTGGCTCATCGCGGAGGTGATGAGGCCGCCCTGAACCTTCCGCTCCTGGTTCATCAGCGCGAAGCCGCCGCCGTCGGGCGGCGTGTTCTCGCCCAACTGCTTGAGCAGGAGGTCGGCATCGTCGCTGGACGGGATGCGCGCCACCGGCAGGTCCGGCGTGCCGTATTGGTCGCCGTTGAGGTCGGTGTAGAAGTTGTCGCTCGGCACCCAGTCGGCCGGCAGCTGCCAGTCGGCCAGGTCGGACTTCTCGGAGTCGGCGAGCGGGTTGGTTACGCGGACATAGGGCACCGTGTCATCGTTGCCGATGATGAGCAGGTACTTGTAGTTGCCCGCCTTGAGGAGACGCTGCGTCTCGGCGACGGTGTCCTTGGCGGTGTCGCGCGTCTGGCCGTCAGCCTCGAGGTCGTGGAGGTCGCCCACCTTTGCCGCGGCGGCGAGCACCTCGTCGGTACGGCTGCCGAGGTTCTTGCGCAGCACGGAGGCGCGGGTCACCACCAGCACATCGGCCGGGTTGGCGTACGGGATGGGGCCGGACTGGGAACCCGTGCCCACCACGGCGTCAAAGCCTGGGCCCGTGCCGACGGTGAACGGGACCACCTCATCGGTGACGCCGTTGTAGTCAACCTCCACCGAGTAGGCGCCGGCCGGGAAGCCTGCCTTCACCACGAACGGGAAGACGAACCCGACGCTGCCCTTCTTGTTGGACTCGTTCACGACGGTGTGCGAGGCCTCAAAGGCGAAGCGGTCGCCCTGGAAGAGCCGCACCTTGAGCTCGGTGCCGGCGGGAACGAACTTCCAGCCGAGGAAGCCGATGATGGCCGTGGTGCCCTCGGCGAAGTTGGTGCCCTGGCCAACTGGGTTGCCCTCGCTGTCGAGGTCCGTCCCCAACTGGAGGTGGTACAGCGTCGCCACGCCCGTCGAGGGCGGCACGACCGGAGCACTTGCGGTGCCGGTGTTGCTGGTGGGCGTGGGGGTGGCGTCCGGGCCAAGCGATGGGCCAAGGTGGAACGTCGAGTCCGGGCCGCTGCTGGCGCCAGCAGCGTCGGTGGCGACTGGGGTTCGCGTGCCCACTGGAGCGCTGGTGGAGTCCGGCGGCAGCGTTGCGCCGCCCGTGTCGCACCCGGCCATGAGGATTGCCACCACGCCGAGCGCGGCGAGCCGGCGCAGCGTGGGGTTGGTCTGCATCGTCATCGGGTGCCCTCCGCGGTGGTCTCGGCCAGGCTCCGGATCTCGGCGCGCAGTGCCTCGTCCAGGGCCGGGTCTGGGGCACGCTGGTCGCGGATGGTCCGGTGCCACTTGTGGAATGCCAGCTCGCCCTCGGCCGCGTACCGGCGGTTTAGGCGCGAGGCGGTCGCCCAGCCGCCAGTGCGGAACTCCCGCACGAAGCGCCGCGTGCGGGCGCCAAACGTGGTGATCGTTGCGTAGTCAGCCTCGCTCACGAGGCCGTTCTTGACCTCGTCGTGCAGCTCGGCGCGCAGGATCCGCGCCTCATGGCGCCAGGCCCAGACCACGATCACCAGGATCGCGATGAGCCCCAGCCAGTTCACGGCGTTGGCGAGCAGCCGACTGGCCGCACCCACGGCGGCGGACGGCTGGCCGAGGATGCGCGACAGGATTGCCGGGAGCGTGTCGTGGAGCGCGTGGAAGAACGCGGCGGTGGCGATCCCGAGACCCACCACGTACCACCGCGAGGCGCCCTTGAAGCCTTGTGCCATGCCGATGGCCGCGCCGATGACCGCCGCGTAGAACGCGTGGTTGAGGCCGGCAATCACCAGTTGCGCCACCGTGCCGCGGGTGAGCAGGTCAAGCCCGCCCAGCGCATACAGGAAGCTCTCCGCGGCGCCAAAGCCTGCGCCAATCGCGGCGCCGTAGATGACGCCGTCAAGGATGTCGTCAAACTCGCCGCGCACCGTCCGGACGATCGCCACGAGCAGCAGGCCGACAGCAAGCTCCTCCACAATCCCGATGAGGGCGTCAGGCTTGAGCCCCGGCGCAAACGCCGGCGGCAGCACCGCCCCGCGGCCCGCAAGCGCCAACACGCCAACGCTGATCGCCGGGGCGATGACCGCCCCTGTGACAACGCAGGAGATCAGGATTGACCAGGGCTCCTTCTCGTACCGGTCGATCGCGTTGAGCACGATCAGGTAGATCAGGGATGGGACGATCGCCAGCACTGCGGCGGCGAAGATGGTCGTCGGGTCGGGCAAGGGTCCTGCTCCATTGCGTCGGCGTGGGCGTCGGGCACAGGGTAACCGCATGCGCGGCTGGCGTCACCCCCGTTCTTGCGGGTTGCGCCTACGCGTCGGAGTCCAGGTACGCAAGGATCGCAAGCACGCGTCGGTTGTCGTTGCGGCTGTCAGGCAGGTCAAGCTTGCCGATGATGCTGCCGATGTGCTTCTCGGCGGCGCCCTCGCTGATGGTCAAGGCCTCGGCGATCCCGGCGTTGGTTCGGCCCTCCGCCATGAGCGCAAGCACCTCGTGTTCGCGCGGTGTCAGGGCGCCAAGCCGGTCGTCAACGCGTCGGCGGACCATCAACTGGGCCACCACCTCGGGATCAAGCGCGGTGCCGCCGTTGGCGACACGGCGCAGCGCATCAAAGAAGTCGCGCACATCCGCCACGCGGTCCTTGAGCAGGTAGCCCACGCCGCCGCCGCGGTCCGCCAGCAGTTCGCTCGCGTACTGGCGCTCCACGTATTGGCTGAGCACGAGGATGGGCGAGCCGGGGACGCGGCGTCGGGCTTCGAGTGCCGCGCGCAGCCCCTCGTCACGCTGTGTCGGCGGCATCCGGACGTCCACCACGGACACATCCGGCCGAAGCTCGGCGCAGGCGGCCACAAACGACGGCCCGTCGCCCACCTTGGCCACGACGATGGCGCCCGAGTCCTCGATGAGCCGCGCGAGCCCCTCCCGAAGCAGCACCGAGTCCTCGGCGATGATCACGCGAAGGCCGTCAATCGACATGTGCGGATCATGCCCGATCGTCAGGCGGCGGTGGCGGCGCTCCCGGGTTGACTCCAGCGGTGCGGTTTCCGGGTCGTTCCAACCAAGCGGAACGAGACGTGGATAACTCGGCCCACCGTGCCCGTTTCGGCGACGTGGTTCTGATGGACCCGCCGTTGCTCAAGCGGCTTGAGCGTGACCACGCCAGCCAAGACCGCTCGACAAGGCAGCGTTGTCCACAAGTAGTTCCGCGTGACCGGAACTACCCAGAATCTGGGAAATTGGGACATCCCGGCCCCGCGCGGCGCGCACGCAGGGGGTAGGGGAATCCCCACCATGAACATGCCCGCTCCCCGGCTGGGAGCCGGAACCGCGCATCGGCACAGTTGGACCA
>CAIXZV010000517.1 GCA_903924005.1 uncultured Chloroflexota bacterium
AGCCTCGCAGAGCGACACGGCATCTGTGGCGCCGCAGCCGAGGTTGATGTTGTCCCCGTTGGGTGCGTCATGGATGACGGTGACGCGCGCACCCGTGGCGCGCAGGATCTCGGGCGCCACATGGAACGCGGCGCCGTTGGCGGTGTCAAGCACGATATGGAGGCGGCTGGCGTCCACGGCCTTGGCAAGCGCGGTCCGGACCGCGATGTACTCCGCAACCAGCGGCGAGCCGTCAACGCGCCGGCCAATCCCGCTGGCCTCAACACCCGGGAGCTCCTCTGCCCGCAGGACCAGCGCCTCCAGCTCGTCCTCAAGGTCGTCGTCAAGCTTGAGGCCGCCTGGGTCCAGCACCTTGAGACCGTTGTCATGCGCCGGGTTGTGCGAGGCGGAGACCATGATCCCGGCCCCAAAGGCGCCGCGACCCGCGAGGAAGGCCAGCGCAGGTGTTGGCAGGACGCCGGCGTCGTGCACGTCCACGCCCATGCTGGTTGCGCCCGCGATGATCGCCGCGGTGAACATGTCGCCCGAGCGGCGGGTGTCGCGGCCCACAACCAGGGCTCCGCCGGTGCCCGCGATGCGATAGGCGACGGCGCGGCCAAGGGCGGTGGCGAGCGACGGGCGCAGATCGCCGTTGGCGATGCCGCGGATGCCGTCGGTACCAAAGAGTCGGGTCATGCAGTTCCTCGAAGCTCGTGGCTGGCGCGCGTGCGCACGATCACGGGATGGGGCTGGGGCTGGGGCGGGGGCCTGACGGCGAGGCTGACGGGGCCGGAGTTGGCGCGGCGATGACCAGGACGGTGACGGAGGTGGGCCCGATGGCCACAACGGTGATGCCTGACGGCAGCGATGGCACAACCGTGACGTTGTGGCTGCCCGGAGCAAGCCCGCTGACATCAAGCCCCACAACGAGCGGTGCGGAGGCCAGCCGATCGAGGTCGGCGCTCGAGCCGTACAGCGTCAGGAACGCCGAGCTTTGCGCCAGCTGGTAGCTGAACCCTGCCCCGGCACCGTCGATCCGGAAGCCTGCGGTGAACGTGCGGGTCTCGGTGATGGCCGTGATGTGGACCGTGACCGTGACCGTGGACACGCCAAGTGGCACAACGCCTGATGGCAGCGCCAGGGTGACCACCGATGTGAGATCGCGGGTGGCTCCGAAGACGGCCACCGGGGCGGTGTCGGCAACCTGGAGCGTTGCCAGCTGGTCGGCGTCGCCCTCAACCGAGATGGTCAGCGGCGTCACTTCAACGCTGGACACCTTGAAACCCGGGGCAGGCGTGCCGGTGAGCACCGGGTTGACCGGGACGGTCCGCGATTGCTTGTTGGTAAACAACGGGATGGTCACGTGGATTGTGCGAGGGACAACCTCGACGCCGGTGACGACACCACCAGCCGCGTCCACGGGCGTGCCCTCCACCTCGCGGTCGTAGTCGAGACCCGACGGGTCAAGCGTCACGCTGACGTCCACACCAACAACACGCTTCACCGCACCGGACGGCCCCATGACGACGACGTTGGCCGGGAGGATGACCGTTTCGCCCACCTGGACGCCGGGTGGCGCCGTCCCGCGATCCACGTGCACCGGCACCGTGGCCGAGACGGACTGGTCAAGGACCACCTGGATCGTGCGGGGGCGAATGTCGACGATTGTGACGCGGGGGTCCACCGGCTCCACGCTGATGGCCACGCTGACGGCCACGCCTGTGGGGGCAACAGTGGTCAGATCAATGGTCGCGCGGAAATCCTCTGCAGTCAGCAGGCCGAGATCCGGCGGCGCCATGTACTTGACCTGCTCCACGCTGCGGAGCTGGCGGGTGAGGACGGTGCCTGCGGGCTGGTTGATGGGCGTGACGGCAATTGGCCCGGGGAAGGTGCTGCTGTCCTGTGACGCAATCAGGCCCACGTACAGGAGCGCAGCGAGGATCACGGCCGCAAGCTTGAGCGGCCAGTTGCGGATGACGAAGGCGAGAAACCTGCGGATGGGGCCCGGGCTGATCACTGGCGCCCTCCGGAGGCGTCGTCCGGAGCCGTCGCGGCTGCCGGTGGTGATCCGTCACGGGGGGTCTGGCGGACCTTGGTGCCGCGATGGCGCGCGAGACGCAGCCGCTCGGCAATAGGCAGGCGGAAGACGCGACGTCGGCTGAGTCGTGCGCCAAGCGTGGACCCGGCGTCCAGCGGCTCCAGAAGGGCTACGAGCGCCCGCTCCAACTGCGCCTCGGTGGGCACGCGGACGATCCGTGCGCGCTCAACCACGCTCATCTGGTGGTTCTCCTCGGAGACGACCACCGCCACCGCATCGGAGTCCTCGGTGATGCCCAAAGCGGCACGATGGCGCGTCCCGAACCGCTCGGAGAGATGCATCTCGCTGAGCGGCAGGAGGGCGCCAGCGGCCAACACGGAGTCTCGGCGAATTATGACGGCTCCGTCGTGGAGTGGGGCCCGCGGGGTGAAGATCGTGCGGAGCAGTTCCGCCGTCACATCTGCGTGGATCATGACGCCGGTTTCGGCGATCTCCTCCAGCCCTGTGGCCCGCTCCAGCACCATGAGCGCCCCGTGGCCCTCGCGCGACATGGCGGCTGCGGCCTTGGCCACTTCGGCTGCAACATGGGCGCCGGTGCCCTCCACGTGCGGCCCGAGGAGCCAGCCCAGCGTGCCGACGCGACCGAGCCGCTCCAGCGCGCGTCGCAGCTCTGGCTGGAAGACCACCACAAGCGCAAACACGCCGACGAAGGCGCCGGCCTGGAGGATCTGGGTAAACAGGCGCAGGCCGAGCAGTTGGGCCAAGGCGTAGATGCCAAGCAGCACCGAGACGCCGGCGACAAGCGTGACGGCGCGCGTGCCCCGGATGAGGCTAAAGATGGAATAGATGAACAACGCCGTGATCGCGATGTCCAGCACGATCGTGGGCGTGACCTGCCGGAGGAGCGACTCGACAAACGGGAGCATCCTGTTTGCAGTCTAACAGAGGGTTCTGTCACGGGCCCCTGGGGATCGGCGCGGATCGGCTGCTAGTTGACGGCCTCGCGCGACGCCGCCACGCGACGAAGGGCGTCCTCGTCGCCGTCAATCTCTGCGAGCCTGCCAACAAGGTCGAGCTTCTCGGTGGCGAGCGCGCTCCACCCGCGCAGGGTGTAGAGCTCGGCCATGCCCAAGTGGAGGTCCACGTGGTCGGGGTCGAGGGCGACGGCGCGGTAGCAGGCGTCGAGGGCTGCATCGAGCCGGCCGTCACGTCGACAGGCGGCAGCGAGATCGAGCAGGCGCTCCAGCGCCTCGGCCCGCAGCCCCTGCTCGAGGGCCGTCTGCGCGGCGCCCTCAAATGCCTCCAGACTCCACCCGGGCTCCAGAGGGCGGTCTAGGGGACTTGGCTGGAGCTCTGGCCGCTCCGGCCCGGGGGGCGGCTCCGGCTCAGGCTCCATCTCGGGCTCAGGCTGCATCTCGGGCGCCTGCTGCATCTCGGGCGCCTGCTGCACCACCGGGGCTGGCTCGTCCGCCGGCGCAGACATCGGCTCAAGCAGCGACATCGCCCGCTCCAAGGCGGCTTGCCCCGCTCCATCGGGCTCCGCGGCGCGCAGCCGATCAGCAAGCAGGCGCAGGGCCCGGCGCCGGTCCCGCCCCTCGGCCAGATCAAGCGCCCTGCACGCGGCGTTCACCGCATCTGGCAGCTTGCCAATCGAGGCCCGCACATCGGCGAGCAGGTCGTAGGCGTCAGCGGCCTCGGCCCGCCGGTCCAGCACAAGCAGGCACTGCGCCCGGCCAAGGTTGGCGTTCTCGTCACGCGGAACCACGTCCAGAGCGGCTGCGAAGTACCGCAAGGCGTCCGTGGCCCGATTGCGGCGCAGGAGCGCGTTGCCAGCACCCGTGAGCGGCGCTGCTCTGCCGGGCACGATCGACGCTGCCTCCGCGTACGCTGCCAGGGCGTCCTCGAGGGTGCCGCGAAGCGCAGCGACATGCCCGCGCTCAAGCGCCGACTTGTAGCGCTCGTACTGCGTTGCTGCCGTCATTGCTGGTGCTCCACCCGTCTGGCGTGTTGGCTGATCACCCTGCCAGCAGTTCTGCCAGCAGCGCCTTCTGCGCGTGAAGGCGGTTCTCGGACTGGTCAAAGATGACGCTCTGCGGCCCGTCCATCACCTCGGAGGTGATCTCTTCCTCCCGGTGGGCCGGTAGACAGTGCATCACCACGGCCTCGGGCGCGGCAGCGATGAGCGCGGCGTTCACCTGGAAGCGCGCAAACGCATCTCGGCGCTCCTCGGCCTCGGCCTCCTGCCCCATCGACGTCCAGGCGTCCGTGTACACGGCCTGCGCGCCCTCCACGGCCTCTCGGGGCTCCTGCGTGAAGGAAAGGCTGCCGCCGGCAGCAACGGCCAGCGTGCGGGCGCGCTCCACGATCCGCTCTGCCGGTCCATACCCGGCGGGGTGCGCCAACCGGACGTGCATGCCCAGGGTTGCACCCATCAGCGCGAGCGAGTGGTAGACGTTGTTGCCATCCCCCACAAACGCCAGCGTCACGCCCCGCAGGTCGCCAAAGCGCTCGTACAGGGTGAACAGGTCCGCCAGCGCCTGGCACGGGTGTTCACGGATGGTGAGCCCGTTGATGACCGGGATGGACGCCCGCGCCGCCAGCTCTACCACCACCTCGTGAGGTCCGGTGCGGGCCATGATGGCGTCCACCATGTTCTCGAGGTTTCGGGCGACGTCACCCACGCTCTCCCGCCCGCCCAGGACGGTGCCCTCCGTGAGGTAGATCGCGTGCCCGCCAAGCTGGGTCATGCCCGCCTCAAACGTGACGCGGGTGCGCAGGCTTGGCTTCTGGAACAGCATCGCCAGCGTCAGGCCCTGCAGCGGCGCCTCCGCATGGCGGCGGCGGGCACGGAACTCGGCCTTGAGGGCCGCCGAACGTGTAAACAACAGGCCGATCTCAGCTGCCGAGAGGTCGGCGGCGGACACGAGGTCGCGCCCGCGCAGGGGTGACGTGCTCATGGCTTCACGGTAGCGGATCTGACGGTTGTTGAATCCGGACGCCCGCGCTGTCGGTCATGAGGACCGTTGCGCGGGCGCACGATGCTGGCGTGGATGAGGCGGCGAACCGCCCCGATCGCGACTAGCGCTTGGTGTACTGCGGAGCCTTGCGGGCGCGCTTGAGGCCGTACTTCTTGCGCTCCTTCATCCGCGGATCGCGGGTCAGGAGGCCAGCCTGGCGCAGCGGCAGGCGGTTGCCCTCGGCATCCACCTGCAGCAGGGCGCGGGCCACACCGTGGCGGATGGCGCCGGCCTGGCCGGTAACACCACCGCCCTCAACCTTGATGGTCACGTTGTAGCGGCCTTCGGTCCCGGTCACCCGGAACGGCAGCCACAGCTGCGACTCGCCAAGCACACCGCCGAAGTGCTCTTCGGGGGTGCGGCCGTTGATG
>CAIXZV010000518.1 GCA_903924005.1 uncultured Chloroflexota bacterium
GAGCCCGCCTGGGTAAACCGGAAGATGTTGTCGATGAACAGGAGGACGTCACGGCCCTCCTCGTCGCGGAAGTACTCCGCCATCGTCAGCCCGGTGAGGCCAACGCGCTGGCGGGCGCCGGGCGGCTCGTTCATCTGGCCAAACACGAAGGCCGTGCTCTTGATGACGCCCGATTCGGTCATCTCGGCGATCAGGTCGTTGCCTTCACGCGAGCGCTCGCCGACGCCTGCGAAGACCGAGACACCGGAGTGCTCCTTCGCGACGTTGTTGATGAGCTCCTGGATGATGACCGTCTTGCCGACGCCGGCGCCGCCGAAGATGCCAACCTTGCCGCCCTTGCGGAACGGGCAGATGAGGTCGATGACCTTGAGGCCGGTCTCGAAGACCTCAACCTCGGTGGTCTGGTCCTCAAAGGCCGGCGGGCGGCGGTGGATGGGCAGCATCTTGCTGGCCGCAACCGGGCCCTTGCCGTCAATGGGCAGACCCAGCACGTTGAACACGCGCCCAAGGGTCACCTCGCCCACCGGGACGGTGATGGGGTGGCCGGTGTCGCGCACGGCGGTGCCGCGGGCAAGCCCGTCTGTGGTGGTCATGGCAACTGAGCGGACCCAGTTGTTGCCAAGGTGCTGCTGCACTTCGCAGACCAGCGGCTCCTGACCCTCGCGGATGATCTCCACCGCGTGGAGGATGCCGGGCAGGTGTCCGGCGGGGAACTCGATGTCAACGACCGGACCGGTGATCTGGATGACCCGGCCGGTCTCGGAAGGGGCGGCTGTCGCCATGGTGGGGATTGCCTCCTCGTTCGGCCGGCCTAGCGGGCCTGAGCGCCGCTCGCGATTTCGACCATCTCGCGAGTGATGTTGGCCTGGCGGACCTTGTTGTACGAAAGCGTCAGGTCGTCAATGAGTTCCTGCGCGTTCTCGGTTGCGTTCTTCATGGCGACCATCCGCGAGGACTCCTCGCTCGCCTTTGCCTCAAGCACCGCCTGAAAGATGCGGGTTGCGACGTAGCGAGGCAGGAGCGCCTCAAGGAAGTGCGCCGGGTTTGGCTCAAAGAGGAACTGGTTGCCGGGGATGCCCACGGTGTCCTCCGCCGGGACAACGGGGAGCAGTTGCTCGATGACCGGCTTCTGGACCAGCGTGGACACGAAGCGGGAATAGACAACGTCCACCCGGTCGTAGGTGCCGGCGACAAAGTCGTCGGTCACGAGCCGGGCGAGTGGGAGGGTATCGGCAAACGACGGCTTGTCGCCGAAGCCCTCAAAGTGCGCTGCAATGGGCACACGGGAGCGGCGCATCGCGTCGCGGCCCTTGCGCCCCACCGTGGCGGTCTTGAGGTCGCCGGGGTGATCGGCGATCTCGCGAGCCACGAAGCGGATTGTGTTGGTGTTGAGCGCGCCCGCAAGACCGCGGTCGCTGGTGATGATCACGATCAGCCGGTTGTGCGGCTGGTCAAGCGGTCGTGACGAGAGCAGGGGATGATCGTCCGCCCCGAGGACCGCGGCAAGGTCAGCGATAACCTCATCGAGCTTCTCGCGGTACGGCCGGGCGGCCAGGGTTGACTCCTGTGCTCGACGCAGCTTGGAGGCTGCGACAAACTGCATCGCCCGGGTGATCTGCTTGATGTTCTTGGCAGACCCGATGCGGCGCCGGATCTCGCGCTGGCTGGGCATCGCTTGCTACTCGCTCCGTGTCCTGGCCGCGCTCAGGCCAGGAACGACTTGCGGAAGTCGTCCACGGCATCGCCAAGGGCCTTGGCGATGTCGTCCGTCAGCGTCTTGCCCTTGCCGAGGTCGGCCAGAATCTGCGGGCGCTCTGTTTCCAGGAACCGGTAGAGCTGGATCTCAAACTCCTTGACCCGAGCCGTCGGCACGTCGTCAAGCTTGCCGGTGGTGGCGGCGAACAGGATCGCCACCTGCTTCTCCACCGGGAGCGGCTGGTACTGCGGCTGCTTCACGATCTCGGAGAGCTTCTCGCCACGGTTCAGCTGGTCGCGGGTGGCCTTGTCCAGGTCGCCTGCAAACTGCGCAAAGGCGGCCAGGGCGCGGTACTGCGCAAGGTCCAGCTTGAGCGGGCCTGCCACCTTCTTCATCGCCTTGGTCTGCGCGGCGGAGCCGACGCGCGAAACCGAGATGCCGATGTTCATGGCTGGCCGCTGGCCGGCGTTGAACAGGTCGGTCTCGAGGAAGATCTGGCCATCGGTGATGGAGATGACGTTGGTTGGGATGTACGCCGAAACGTCGTTCGCCTGCGTCTCGATGATCGGCAGCGCCGTCAGCGAGCCACCACCGTTGTCGTCGTTGAGGCGCGCGGCGCGCTCCAGCAGACGGCTGTGGAGGTAGAAGACGTCGCCCGGGTACGCCTCGCGGCCGGGGGGCCGACGGAGGAGCAGGGCCATCTCGCGGTAGGCCCAGGCATGCTTGGACAGGTCGTCGTAGACGCACAGGGCGTCTTTGATCGTCTTGCCGTTGAGCTCGACGCCTGACTCCATGACCTCTTCGCCCATTGCCACGCCCGAATACGGGGCGAGGTACTGGAGCGGGGCCGGATCCTCGGCGCCTGCGACAACCACGATGGTGTGCTCCATCGCGCCGTACTTCTCAAGCGTGGCGACCGTCTGCGCAACCGTGGACAGCTTCTGTCCAATGGCAACGTAGATGCAGATCAGGTCGCCGCCCTTCTGGTTGATGATCGTGTCGATCGCAACGGCGGTCTTGCCGGTCTGGCGGTCGCCGATGATCAACTCGCGCTGGCCGCGGCCAATTGGGATGAGCGCGTCCACGGCCTTGAGGCCGGTCTGGACGGGCGTGTCAACCGACTTGCGCGAGATGACGCCGGGGGCGATGCGCTCCACGGGGCGGGTCTTGGTGGCCTTGATCTCGCCCTTGCCGTCCAGCGGGCGACCCAGCGGGTCAACCACGCGGCCAAGCAGCGCCGCACCCACCGGGACCTCAACCACGCGCCCGGTTGTCCGGACGGTGTCGCCCTCCTTGATGGAGGTGGCGTCACCCAGGATGACCGCGCCAACCGTCTCCTCCTCGAGGTTCAGGGCCATGCCCATCACCCCGTTGGGGAACTCAAGCAGCTCGGACATCAGGGCGGCGTCAAGGCCGTAGACCTGTGCGATGCCATCGCCGACTTCGACAACGGTCCCGACGTTGCGGGTCTCCGCTGCGCCGTCGAACGATTCGATCTGGCTTTTGATGATGCTGATGATCTCGTCTGACCGGATGGCCATGGCGTCTCCGTTGGCGTTTCGCAGGCTCCCAGACGCGCCAGTGGTGGCTGGCGCACGGGCGGGGGCTAGCGGAGGCGACCCCCCGCGTGAAGCTTGTCGCTGAGCCGCTCGAGGCGGCCGCGGATCGAGGCGTCCAGGAGCTGGTCCTTGACCTTGATGGTCAGTCCGCCGATGAGGGCGGGATCCACCGCGGTCTGCAGCTCCAC
>CAIXZV010000519.1 GCA_903924005.1 uncultured Chloroflexota bacterium
CCAAGCGGTCTATCTCGGTGGCGAACTCGCGCTCAAGGTTTGCCAGCGCGTCCTGGTTCAGCGCGATGCCGGCCGCCTCCATCCTCGCCAGGATGGGGATGAGCGGCAGCTCAATCTCACCGAAGAGGCGCTCGGCGCCCTCGTCGTGCAGCGAGAGCTCAAGTGAGGGCCGAACCGCCAGCGCGGCCAGCGCCTCAAGCCCGGCGACGGCTGTGGGCGGCAGACCGGCAGCCGATGGCGGCAGGACCTGATCCAGCCGCTCCGCCACAACGTCCGCGATCTTCTGGGCCCGCAGCGCGGCGTTCACGAGGTACGCGGCAATCTGCGTGTCAAACGCAATGTGCGTGGCCGCGGCGTCCGGGTCCTCGGCGAAGCGCGCCGTGAGCATCGCCTTCACCTCGTGGCCCACCAGCGGGACGCCTACCGCCTCCACGAGATGGCGCAGGGCCACCGCCGCCTCGGGCCCGTCTGCGGCCACGACACGCCCGTCCTCACCCGCAACGGCGAGCGCCAGCGGGAAGCCGGCCAGCGGCCTCGGCTCGCTGAGCACCTGCGCGATGCCCACGGCAGACAGGCCGCGCAGCCACGGCTCCAGCGCCGCAACGCCGTCCGCACCAACAACGCCAATCCGCCCCACGTCCAGGAGCGCCGCGGCCAGCGCGCCCGGCAGGTCGCCCGACGCCTCGGCCAGCGCCTGTGCCCGCGCCTCAACGGCCGCTGACGTGGTGGTGATGCCCCCGGCAGCGCCAAACGAGCCAGACCCGCCGGTGTGGACTTCGTCAAAGTCCATCAGCAGCGAGAGCTGGCCCGGATCGGCCTTGGGGGTCCGGGCCGCCGCGGCCGGGGGGTTTGCACCGCCAGGCGCATTCAACTTCGACGCGCCAACGGAGCCCTCACGCGCCTCGCGCAACTTTGCAACCGCGTCCTCGGGGCGCTCGCCCAGCAGCGGCGGCAGCCTGTCGATCAGCGTCCGGAACTCAAACTCGCGGAACAGCCGCACCACGGCCTCGCGGTCGTAGTCCCCCACCCGCCCGCGGTCCGGGTCCAGCACGACGTCCACCTCGCGGACCAGGCGCATCAGCTCGCGGCTCTCCAGCGCGGTCTCGCGGTGCTCCGTCAGGAGCGGCTGCAACTTGACCGGCGACACCTGGTCGATGTTCTCGTACATCGCGTCCAGGCTGCCCCACGTGGCGATGAGCTTGGCCGCGGTCTTCTCGCCAACGCCGGGGATGCCCGGGATGTTGTCGGACGAGTCCCCCTTGAGCGACTTGTAGTCCAGCATCTGCTCGGGCCGCAGCCCCCAGCGCTCATCGATCTTGGCCGTGTCATAGGTCACGGTGTTGGCGATGCCGCCGCGCAGCGAGACCATCAGCCGCGTGTGCTGGTCCACCAGCTGGAGCATGTCCAGATCGCCCGTGAGGATGATCGTCTCCAGGCCCTTCGCCACAGCCTGCCCGGTGAGGGTGGCGATGACGTCGTCCGCCTCAAAGCCCTCGCGCTCGTAGACGGGGATGCCCATGGCGGCCACCACCTCGCGGACGCGCGGGATCTGGATCCGCATGTCGTCGGGCATGCGCTGGCGGGTGCCTTTGTACTCGGCGTAGCGCTCGTGGCGGAACGTGGGCTTGCCCAGATCAAAGGCAACCGCGATGTGGTCTGGCTTTGTGTCGGCGATCGCGCGCAGCACGATGTTGGTGAAGCCAAAGATCGCGGTGACCAGCTCGCCCTTGGACGTTGTCAGCGGCTGGTCAATCAGCGCGAAGTAGCCCCGGTAGATGAGGCCGTTGCCGTCAAGCAGGAGCAGTCGTTCCACGGCCGAAGTGTACCCGCGGGGTGCGCCCTCCCCGTATGCTGGCGTCATGGCAGCACGACGCGTCGGCATCCTCACCGCTGGCGGCGACAGCCCCGGCCTCAACGCCGCCATCCGCGGCTTCGGCAAGGCAGCCATCGGGACCTATGGGTTTGAGGTGGTGGGGTTCCGCGACGGCTTCCGAGGTCTCGCCGAGAACCGCAAGACCTTGCTGCAGAAGAAGCAATTGGCCGGGATCCTGACCATCGGCGGCACGATCCTGGGCACCAGTCGCGACAAGCCCAGCAAGATGCTGATGGACGGCGAGATCACCGACGTCACCCAGCAGATCCTCGAGGTCTGCCGCAAGGAGCGCCTTGAAGGGCTGGTCTGCCTTGGCGGCGGCGGGACGGCCAAGAACGCACTCCGTCTGTCGCGGGCAGGGCTCAACGTACTCACGCTGCCCAAGACCATCGACAACGACGTGGCCGGAACCGATGCCACCTTTGGCTTTGCCACCGCACTCGAGATTGCCACCGAGGCGATTGACCGGCTCCACTCCACGGCGCACAGCCACCACCGGATCATCGTGGCCGAGGTCATGGGGCA
>CAIXZV010000520.1 GCA_903924005.1 uncultured Chloroflexota bacterium
GATCCCCGGGGACTTCACCGCCGACACAGATACCGATCAGATTGGGTTCCGCTTCGAGGCGACGCAGCAGCCGCAATGCTCGGGCTCGCAACGCGACTTCCACGACGCGCTAGTGCGAGCCATCAACGCCGTCGACCACTGGTCTGTCCTCGACAGCGCCTCGGTGGAGCTACTTGGCCGGGCCCGCATTATCCTCATAAGGCAAGCGCCGAGTGCCAACGGTTCGGGGACCGCGCCTTGATCGGGTCCGGCGTCGATGATCGACCTATGCGGTGAGGCTACCTCGCGCGCCCACGACGCCGCGGGCCTCGCTGCCGGGATGGTGGCTCGGGCGTTGAGTGCCGAGCGCCCCATCGACGAGCTGTGGGCGTCGGCAGACTTCCGCGCCAGCGACGAGACCCTGCTCGATGACATGGCTAAGACGTTCGGGTTCCAGTGTAGCGAGTTCGGGATGCGCCTGGCCCGGCGGTCGGCGCACTTCCGCGGGCACTCCCTCTTCTACGAGAACTCCAGATACCACCTCACGAGCGGATTCAGCCCCGAGACCACGTTGGCCGACGGGATCCTGTACCTCGCGGCTGACCTCCGGCCGGGCGTCCACCCCCGCGCGATCGACCTCGTCCACCTCCTCGAGCTGCGCGCACCGGAGCGAAGCTGGAGGGTTGCCGCCCAGAAGCCGCCCTACTCGTTGGCCGAGCTGCGTGCAGCCTTCGAGAAGTGGGCTGCTGGATTGAGGGAACTCGCGCCAGACATCCTCGCGGGTGACCCTGCGCCGGCCATACCGTGGGGCTACGCATGGTGAACGAGCGCAACCGGCGCGAGGGGCCGATCCCGGCGAAGGTGCCGCTCCCGACCACGATGGGGCCTCAGCACGTGGAGTTGCGCGTGGCGGAGCTGACCGCGGCGGGTATCGCCGCTTTCACGTGCCTTTCATGATTGCCGGGCCCAATACTGGGCACGATGCATGTCCTGATCATCGAGGACGACCCGCGCCTCGCAGACCTCCTGGAGCAGCTGCTCGCCGCTGAGCGGCATCTGGTTGAGGTTGCCCGCACCGGGCGCGACGGGCTGGAGTACGCGCGGGCCAGCGGTGTGGACGCCATCGTGCTGGACATCGGCCTGCCGGACGTCAGCGGGCTGGAGGTGGCTCGGCGGCTCCGCAAGGCCGGGAACGCGGTGCCGATCCTGATGTTGACGGCACGCGATGCGGTGGCCGATCGCGTTGCTGGGCTTGACGCTGGCGCCGATGACTACCTGGCGAAGCCCTTCGCGTTTGAGGAGCTGGCGGCCGGGGCGAGCTGCTGACCCGCCGCACGGCGGCGGGCTTCGCCTCCGCGACGGCGGACGAGGCGCACGCGTACGACGCCACCGGCAACATCACCGCCGACTCCGGCGGCGGGCTCCAGGTCTCCTACACGTACGACGGGGCCGGTCACCGGACCCGCATCACCGCGACCGTGGCCGGCGTTTGGCGTCGGGGGCTTCGCTCAGGCGCTGGAATCTGCCTTACCCACCTCCGATCGATGAAGAGTCTCGAGCCTTGGACACGTCAACCTGCAGCCATTTGGCCCGAGCCGGGGCCGTCCGCCGGGCCGCCCACCCTCGCCCGGGGACAGCACCGGTCCAATTCCGCTGCGGCTCTCCTGCGCCGAGCGTGTGCAGGGTTTTCCCCAATATCCGCGACCGGCCGCCATCCCTACCGTGGTGCAGGACCGATCTCGGTCGCACGCAGCGGGTGATCTCGAGTTGGCTGTGCCGGGGACCTCAAGACGGGCCGCGCCAGTTGCGGCATCCGCCCACACAGGCCGAGAGCGGGCCGTCAATGGGGGATCGCGGGCCGCGCCAGCCCTCCCCCGCCTGATCCAGGCCGCCCTCGCAGTCATCGCCGTCTCGGCATCCGGCCTCCTGCTGACCGGCCCCGCCGCCGCGGCCGACCCGCAGGTGCCCCAGGTGTCCGCCGCAGGCAGCCCGCCCGCCTGCAGGGTCGCCGACGCGGCCGCGGCCTTCCGCGGCACGGCCGACTGGGCGCGCACCGTGCTGGACTGGACGTACCGGCTGCCGCGAGCCTACGTGCCGCCCCGCCTCGTGCCGGTCAGCCGGGCCGGGCTCGCCGGCGGCGGCTCGGTCCGCTCCGAGGCCCTCGCGGACCTGCGCGCGATGGCGGCGGCCGCGAGGGCCGCGAGGGCGCCGCTGGCGGTGGTGAGCGCGTACCGCAGCTTCTCGGTCCAGGCCGGCACGTTCGGCATGTGGTCCCGGAGCCTCGGCTACCAGAAGGCGCTGCTCGGCTCGGCGCGGGCCGGGCACTCGGAGCACCAGCTGGGCACCGCCGTCGACTTCCGGGCCGCCGGCGGCGGGCTGCCGTGGTCCATCGGGAGCTACGCCTGGGCCCGCACGAGGGCCGGCGCGTGGCTGGCCAAGAACGCCTGGAGGTACGGCTTCGTGCTCTCCTACCCGGCGGGCGCCACGGCGGCGGCCTGCTACGGGTACGAGTCCTGGCACTTCCGCTACTACGGCAGGACGGTGGCCGCGGCGATCCACGCCTCCGGGCTCACGCCGCGCGTGTGGCTGTGGCGCCACGGCGGGCCGATCGAGCCCGCGCCGACGCCCACGCCGACGCCGACGCCCGCGCCCGAGCCGTCGCCCACGCCCACGCCCGAGCCGACGCCCGAGCCGACCGCCACGCCCGAGCCCACGCCGTCGCCGACGGCCGAGCCGACGCCGTCACCGGTGGTCGCCCCATGACCCGCAAGGAACCCCGTCGATCACCAGCAGCCAGTGGAGGGAACCGTGTCAACTGACGTCCTCGCCCGGGTCAGGCCCGGGCGCCTCGCCGCCGCGGTCGTCGCCGTGTTCGCGCTGTCGGCGGCCGTCGGCTTCGCGGCGGCGGCGCAGGGCGCGGCGCCAGCGCCGCTGGTCACCGGCCCGTATCCGGCGGGCCTCCGCGCCGCCGCCGACGCGCTCGAGGCCGCCACGGGCGCCGGCGGGACCGGGTACCAGTTCGAGGTCGAGCAGCGCCAGGCCGAGGACGCGCTCCCTGGCGGACCGGAGATCGCCCTGTACGACCCGAGCGACAAGGCCAAGGTGACCGGGCACACCGCGCACTTCTACGTGAACTCGACCGTCGTCCGCGGGCGCGTCGCCCCCGGCGCCCTGTGGATGGAGATGCGCGTGGGCCCGGGCGAGGGCGTGGCCGCCGACTTCGACAAGGCGCCGCCCATGTGGGCGGTGATCTGGCGCGACCAGACCGCGTGGCGGAACGAGGGCCAGGGCTGGTTCAGGGCCGACACCTCCCCGGGGGTGGGCATGGATCCTGTGACGGCCGCCCGGCTGCCCGGCATGCTCCGCAACCTGTCAAACGTCACCGACATCGGGCCGGCCACGCTGCAGGGCGGGGCCAAGGCGCGCCACTACGCGGGGCTCGCCGACATCGCCGACTTCCCGGGCGTCGTGGCGTCGGACGGCGCGCCGTTCACCGAGTCGCCGGTCCGCGTCGACGTGTGGGTTGACCAGTTGGGGCGTGTGGTCAGGATCGAGGCCACGGCGAGGAACCTCAACGAGGCCGAGTACAACCTCCACGTCGACACCGTCATCACCTTCAGCTACACCGCCGCCGGCCCGGTCCCCGACCCCGCGCCGCTGGCGCCCGCCGACATGCTGCCGAACCCGTGAGCAGGCGGATCCTGCCGGCCGCGACGCTCGCCGCGGCCGTGGCGCTGGCGCTCGCGATCCCGGCCGGCGTCGCCTCGGGCGCCTGGGCGGCGGGCCGCGCCGACGGCGTCACGGCGGTGAGCGTCAGCGCCCGGGTGGAGGGGGACCCGCTCGCGCCAGACGGGGCGTCGCCGGCCGTCGTCCTCCGCCGGGACGGGGCGGTGGTGGGCCTCACGGCGGACGGCTACCGCGCGAGCTCGCTGGACGCCGCCGACACCGCCAGCGCCTTCCGGATCATCAGCACCAGCGCCGCGTCCTGGGCCGACGCCTACCCGGCCGCGCCGGGGGCGCCGTCCGCGGGGATCACCCTGCGGATCCACGGCCGGGCGCCGCGGTCGATCGCGATCGCC